>NZ_CP145605.1:6055000-6355000 GCF_036884255.1 Paenibacillus tundrae
GGCAATTCACTGGAATTTGCAAATAATTCGGCCCCAGACGATGGCGCTGCGTATCCGGGTAAGAGAACAGACGGCCTTGCAACAATTTATCCTCCGACGGCTCAATGCCTGGTACTAAAGCACTTGGTGAAAAGGCAGCTTGCTCTACTTCGGCAAAGAAATTCTGCGGATTACGATTCAATGTCATCGTTCCTACCGTTTGGAATGGAATGACGTCTTCTGGCCACGTTTTGGTTGGATCAAGTGGATCAAAAGCAAAGTCATCCATTTGCTCTGGTTTTAACAACTGTACCTGCAGCTTCCACTGCGGGTATTGCCCGTTCTTGATATGATCGTGTAAATCCCGAGTCGCATGATTAAAGTCCTGTCCCTGAACCTCGGCAACCTCCTGACGCGAGAAGCCACGAACACCTTGGGCAGACTCCCATTTGTATTTTACATAATGAACCTCTCCTTGGGCATTAATCCATTTGAACGCATGCACGCCGAATCCATCCATCTCACGATAATTAGCGGGTGTACCCAGATCAGAGAACAACCATGTCATCATATGCGTTGACTCTGGGGTAAGAGTCATAAAGTCCCAGTATCTCGCTGGATCTTGAATATTCGTATCTGGTGCAGGCTTCAATGAGTGAACCATATCAGGGAACTTCATCGCATCACGAATAAAAAATACAGGTAGATGATTGCCTACAAGATCGTAATTACCTTCACGTGTGTAGAACTTAACAGCAAATCCACGTGGATCACGAGCCGTTTCTGGTGATCCTGTGCCATGAATAACGGTGGAGAATCGAACGAGTACATCCGTCTCGTTCCCCGGTTCCTGAAGGAAATCTGCGGTCGTATATGCCTTCATGCTGTGCTCCAGCGTAAATACACCATGTGCACCTGCACCTCTTGCATGTACTACACGTTCTGGGATACGTTCACGGTCAAAATGGGCGATCTTCTCCAACAGATGATAATCCTCAAGCAACGTTGGCCCTCTCCTGCCTGCTGTACGGGAATTCTGGTTGTCACCTACAGGTGCACCTTGATTGGTTGTCATACGTTCTGTCATCTTGTTTTCCTCCTCATGTTGGTTTCACGCTTGCTCTGTGCTCTATGATAAAGATCATATTCAACATTTGATCGAATATACATTTAGACTTGATCTAACTGTTAAAATGATTCTAACATGTCTACTTTGTCGCTTGCATGAGGTTTACATGAGCATAAGATGAGGGTCACATGGCTTTCGCATGAACGAACTTCATGTTTATGGAGGCAGTTCAAGAGGTCGTTTTTGAACACGCACATATAGGCACAAAAAAAAGCGGACTAATCCGCTAGGCGGTAGCCCACTCCTCTTACCGTTACAA
The DNA here is from genome assembly GCF_036884255.1 of Paenibacillus tundrae. Taxonomy (NCBI): domain Bacteria; kingdom Bacillati; phylum Bacillota; class Bacilli; order Caryophanales; family Paenibacillaceae; genus Paenibacillus; species Paenibacillus tundrae. Next base: position 6,056,368 of record NZ_CP145605.1, read on the forward strand.
TATATTTGGGGGAAGCCGCGTTATCGCCCAATTTTTTGCGCAAGCTTTTGATATGCACATCGACGACATTACTTCCTCCTGTGAAATCTGTCTCCCAAATATCGCTAAGCATCTCTTCACGGGAAATGACTGCGCCCTTGGCATCGATCAGCTTAAGCAAAAGATCATATTCCGTCTTGGTGAGATGAATTCGATCCTCATCCCGCTGCACGCTCATCCGCTCCCGATCCAGCCATAGATCTTTGAACCCGATCCGTTGCCCTTCCTTAGGCAAAAACCCACGCTTCGGCACAGCCGGGCTGTTGCCGATCATCCGCTGCACGCGGTATAGAGCTTCCTGCGGTCGCGCTGGCCAGACCAACAACTCTTCCTGAAGCATCGGGCCGCTAGCATTGCCAATCATTTTCTCCCCTACAAGGTACAAACATGGCGTTGTATACTCTGCTTCTCGATTCAAACGACTGCTGATTCCAGCAAAGGCGTCAATTGTTCCTGCAACAGAAAGATCATAGACGAGAAGATCAAAATCAAGACGTTCATGCAAATCTGGTTCCCAGCGATGGAATACAAGCACATCGAAGCAACTATCCGTCAATGCTTTGACAAGTTCGTGAACCTGACCTGGCATAGGGCTAATGAGAATAACACGCCTGGTGATCGGACAAGCTTCTGCCAATGGAGCTGGATCTGTCAGAGCCGGCTTCACCCGAAGTGGTAAACGCCGACCAGACAGGTTGATTTTTACTTGATCCGTTTGTTTTTGCATTCCCCGCAGACACCTCCAAAGACCACATGAGCGTGGTCAATTGCATATCCGGTTTCTTCAGCCACCTGCTTCATCCATTGTGCGGGGACCTCCGTCATAACCTCGTCCACTTTACCACAAACTTCACACATAATATGTTGATGGTCGTCCATTCGGGCATCGTAACGACTTGCCGTCTCACCGAGTTTAAGCTCCCGAATCAATTCTTTATCCGTTAAATAGCGAAGTGAATTATATACCGTACCATAGGCAAGGTTATAACCTTGCTCTACAAGACGGTTCATTACGTCTGCCGCTGTAGGATGATCCTCTGAATGACGGACTACATCATACACGGCCTGTCGTTGTATAGTCAGATTTAGGGTTCTCACAAGCCATTCTCCTTTATTCCCATTCTATAGAAGGACACAGTCTATAAATACTGTGACACACAGAAACATTTTGATTTAGATTAAGTATAAATCTTAATGTATAATGAAGTCAACATCAGTGGCTACTCTAGAATTCAACGAATTTTCTATAATTCCCAGTACTCACATCCACTATTTGGGATAAAATGGTTCGCTACTAGCTTCGTTTTCAGATAAAATATAACAATGTGTGTAAAGGGGGGATGCTCATTGTTCAGCACGTTCTTTGTTAATCTTTGTATCATGATCACATTTATGTACGTGTCCGGGATTATCGCTAAATTCTATAGCATCCGTGTTCCCTTTCCATCCATACGTGTGCAACTGATCGGGGGTATCCTGTTCGGTATATATGGTACAGTACTCATGAATTATTCCTTCAGCATCAATGAAAGTACGATTGTAGATCTAAGACATCTTGCGATCATAACAGCCGCCGTATATTTAGGTGGAATGGCCTCCTTCATCTCAGGACTCGTAATCTCCATCCTGCGTGTAGTGATCTTTGGTCTATCCTCCTCTGCTATAGATGCAGCATTTGTCATGGTCCTCATCGGTCTAGCTGGGGTATATTTCTCTTATGCTTCTTGGTCTAGATTAACTAAAATCTTGACGATGAACTTATTTTCTATGGCATTAATTTTTATTATTCTACTGATGAATACAACAAGCATTAATGAATTTATGAAAATATATCCCGTGCAATTAACCATCTCATTCATCGGCGGAATCTTTATTTACTTTATTGCCGAATTTATTAACAAATCGAATGAATTGTTATTTACGCTGGAACGAAGGGCTTCAACCGATCATCTGACGAGCTTGAATAACCGGCTTCAATTTGAGAAATCACTTAAATTCCAACTGGAATATGCTCGAGAACATCAGAAGAAATTGTCCTTACTGGTGATTGATATCGATCGCTTCAAAAGAGTAAATGACACGTTCGGCCATACCTCAGGTGATGCCGTTCTGAAGCAACTGGGGCGGCTTCTCATTGAACATGCACGCCCTGTGGACATTGTCTCCCGTAACGGGGGCGAGGAATTTGCCATTTTGCTGGTCGATTGCGATCAGCAACAAGCTCTGGCCGTTGCGGAACGGATACGGAAGGCTGTGGAGAGATATCTCTTTTCTCTTCCCGACGGAAATACAACACGTCTAACCGTTTCAATCGGTGTGGCCGTGTTTCCAGATAACTGCGACGACAAAGATGACGATGACTTCTTCGAACAGGCGGATCGTGGCTTGTACGAGGCCAAAAATACAGGACGGAATCGGGTATGTGTTATGAAGAAGCGCTCACTGCCACTTCCTGTGCAACATAGGTTATAGTGTCTCGTTATACAAATGAACTAAAGAATCTTACACTTACCACTCCGATGACAGAGTAACCTTCCGATCACGAATAAGATTAAAAGGGATGTCCTCTCGTCCGTCCATCTAGACGGCTTGAGAGTGCATCCCTTTCTTCATTTCATATCGTTCAGAAGCCGATAGGCCACTTCATATTAAGCCAAAATTTGCTCGATCTCTTCAATAATGGTTGCATCCAGCTTCACACCGGAAGCTACAACGTTCTCCTTCACTTGTTCTGGACGACTTGCGCCTACAAGTGCACTAGATACGTTTTGTTGACGCAAAATCCAAGCAAGTGCCAGTTGACCCACCTTCAGATCTAGCTTGTCTGCCACCTCGATTAGTTGGCGAACTTTACCGATTCGATCTGCATTAATCTTGCCTTCGTCCCAGCCGAGCTTGGCTGCACGGCTATTCTCAGGAATATCCGATATCGACGTGTATTTCCCGGTCAATAAGCCTTGAGCAAGCGGGGAGTAAACAACTTGTCCAATGCCTTTTTGTTCACCTAGTGGAATGATCTCCTTCTCGATGTATCGATCAAACATATTATATACCGGTTGGTTCACCACGATGTGATCCAATAATAAACGATCTGCTGTACCTAGCGCCGCCTCCATCTGAGCTGCCGTCCATTGGCTGACACCTACATACAGCACCTTACCTTGACGTACCAGATCATCTAGCGCGCGCAGTGTCTCTTCAATCGGTGTTTCTGTATGGTAGCGATGGCAATAGTAAATGTCCACATAATCGGCTCCAAGACGCTTCAAGCTCGCGTCACATTGCTCCATAATATGTTTGCGGGATAATCCCTGGTCATTAGGACCGTCGCCCATTTTGCCAAATACTTTTGTTGCCAGAACATAAGAATCACGAGAGTACGCTTTCAACGTCTGACCCAGTAGCTCCTCTGCTGCGCCACGCTCATACACGTTAGCTGTATCAAAAAAGTTAATACCTTCATCGAATGCGGTTTCAATCGATTTCACCGCATTTTCACGTTCCACATATCCTCCGTATGTCAGCCAGCTACCCAAGCTGATTTCGCTTACTTTCAGTCCGCTTCCACCTAATCTGCGATACTCCATTGATTGCACATCCTCCTTGTATAAATCTTTATGATGACGTTCCCTTTCTATTGTAACGCAACTATACACGTTAAACGAATCATTTTGACCAGACTCCAAAAAGAAATAAGCGCACCTGATGAACAGATGCGCTGTATATCTTATATATCGATCTCTAGTGCAAGATGACGCTTAATGCGTTCAATAGATCAGCCTGTCTCACGGGTTTCGTTAGAACGGCGTCAAATACTTCTGCCTCTTGGGGGTTAATATGCATACCATAGGGCACGAGTACGATAATCGGCAGTGCGTGAGCACGAGATTTCAGGTTATGCACGAAATCGACCGCACCACCTTCGACCAATCCCATATCAATTACCGCTACATCCGGACTGAAGCCTTCTTCCATCCAGCTATATGCCTCTGCTGAGCCTGAGGTCATATGCACATCCATCTTCCATCTTCGCATCAAGGAAGATACACCCTGCAAGATGTCCGGGTCTTTGGCAAGTAACACCTTCGTTCCCTTCAATCGCTGCTGGATGCTGGTAAGCTGAGGTAACTCCCAATGTCTAAGCAGTGGCAGCCTAATCTGGAATTCCGTCTCGTCTTCCCCTAAGCTGTTGATCTGAATACTGCCATTCATCAGAATCGCCAGATTCTGACTCACTGCTAACCCCAGATTCGTACCAACGATCCGCTGTGTGCTGATACTGCCGTCTGAAGTATGAAGCACCTGTCGCATCTTGTCCGCAGGCAGCATCTTGCCGCTATACTTCACATTCAACAGGAGTACAGCTTGGTTGTCCGAACCTGTACTCTCTTCATCCACAACGGCCGTGATTAGCACCGAACCAGTACGTGTATAGTCAATAGCGTATTGCAGCACATGTGCCAGCAATTGCCCAATCTTGATCTCATCCCCTACAAATACTTGGGATACATTCATCTCCAGGTTCAAACCAACCTCAATGCCCTTGCTGATTGCCTGTCCAACATGAAGATACACCGTATTCTCAATGGTAGACACCAGATCAAATGGATCATCGTGTACAACCGTTTTGCCAGTATCATTGATGTTGAAGTTCATCATGTTGTTCAGTAGGGATAATAATATATTGCCACTTGTCTCAATCATGTTCACATACTCCAGATGCTCTTCGGGCATATCTGGCGTCCGCATGAGATCCGTCAACCCCAGAATCCCGTTCAATGGATTGCGGATTTCGTGGCTCATTAACGCAAGCATCTGCGTTTTGGTCATGGCCTCGGACTCGGCTCGTTCCTTCTCTGCTTGCAACTGTGCCTTCAGTTGTTCCGTATCACTCAGCTTCTGCTCCTGCACCAACAGGCTATCTTCGAGATCAATGACGTATCCGAGAAAAACAGCCATTGCTTTTAGTGTTTTCATATCCGTTTCGTTTAGTTGGTAATCCGGGTTGTCCATTAGGCATATGGTGCCAAACGCATCACCCGATCGCCGCAAAATAGGGACTCCGATGAAGAATCGACTCCCCAAACCATCCGTCACATCCATAAAACGTGTTAATGGATGCTGCGCCGTATCTTTAATGGTTAGCTCACTGCTTTTATCTTGCAAAACCAAACTACAGTAGGATGTCTCAAATGGAAGCTCGCTACCTTTAGTGACCAACTGCTCATGGCGGTTAAATGCCTCAAGAATCACATTCGTCATGCCATCATTGCTGGCAACGAAGATGGTATTTACCTGCAGAATCCCACTTAATACGTCCACGATGTGGGTCGCAGCTTCCTGTATATTTTCATAAAAGCCCCTTGCAACACCTGTGGTTCCCATGACTCACCCCTCTTGTCTAAGCTGCGCTTCAAATTAGAATCAATCCATAAAGATATATGAGGGTAAAAAAAACTCCTGAACCAGTTGTCACAACCTGTACATATATGTTTTAACACCACGGACATTCAGAAGAATCACACAGGCGATTTCAGGATGGCTGCTCTTTCTGAGAAGCTCCTGTTTCGCTGGATCTCCACGCTAGGAATGGCCGATAATCATCTACCATTGCTCCTAGATTCTGTGTCCGTGAGCGAGATGTTTTGACGCGGTGTAGCATAAAAAGAAATTATACTCTTCGAATTCAACTTTGGAAACCTTTATCCACATTCTACAAGCACATCTTCTGTTCAGCCACGATTACGATGTGATCATTATCACACCCAAAAATCCATATATAGTTTATAACTGGATAATGAAAAACTACATGTAGTATTTAATCAGGCTTAGCCAATATATACTCTCATTATAGGAGGAACCTTAAATGAATATGCTTGAATGTGCCTCTCCACCAGCAAACGACCTACTTTCTGACCTTGGCAGACGAATAATTGGGGCTGAGGATGCGGATACGTTAAGGGAGAATGCCAACCTGAATGGAGATTCATTTAGTGGAAAAATGAGCCGGCTCGGTTCAGAGACAGCAAAGTGGCATGCTGTTCGCCATGTCCTGCCCGAAGGGCTCGCACAAGCTGTGGAGCATGGAGACCTCTATGTTCATGACCTTGATCAGTATGGACTTGGCACAACCAACTGTATCTTCATTCCATTTGACCGACTGCTCGCCTCTGGCTTCAATACGGGTAACGGTTCAGTCCGTACTCCCCAGACGATCATGTCAGCGATGGCATTGGTAGCTATTATTTTTCAGTCTCAACAAAATAGCCAATATGGCGGTGTATCTGCCAATAAAATAGATTGGGATCTTGCACCTTATGTGCGACGCTCCTTCCGGAAGCATTATCGTAAAGGGCAACGGCTCTTTGGAGAGCATGCTTACATTCCGGATGAGCAACTGTATCTGGATAGTGCCGAAGCACAGGAGCAATGCCCACGTGCCTATGATTTTGCCATGGATGAGACGATCCTAGAGACCGAACAAGCTGCTGAATCATTGATCCATAACCTTAATACTATGAGCAGCCGTGCTGGAGGACAAATTCCGTTCACATCACTTAATTACGGAATCTGCACATCGGCCGAAGGACGACTCGTATCTCGCTCGTTGCTAGAAGCGACCATCCGTGGTCTAGGAAACGGGGAGACACCTGTATTCCCGCAGCATATTTTCCAGTGCAAACAAGGGGTTAATCAGGCTCCTGGAGAGCCCAACTATGATCTATTCCAGCTTGCCGTCACCTGTTCTTCGCGCCGTATGTACCCTAACTTCGTTAATGTGGATGCTTCGTTCAATCTGCCGTTCTATCAGCCAGACGACCCGGACACCATTATCGCTACGATGGGCTGCCGTACACGTACGCTGGCAGATCGGTTCGGACGTAACCGTCAGAGTGGAAAAGGTAATCTGTCCTTCAATACGATCAACTTGGTTAAACTAGGTATTCGGTTCGGCATCTGTCAGGGAACACGCGCTGTAGCCGATCGGACAGGCTTCTATGCTGCACTTCAATCGGTTATGGAGCAAGCAGCTTCAGGTCTGCTTCATCGATATCTGATTCAGAAGGCGCAGCCAGCTAAAGCCTCGGACTTTATGATGCGTGAGGGTGTATGGGAAGGTGGTAAACAATTAGATCCCGATGAACCGGTGGCTGATCTCTTGAAACATGGTACATTATCGATTGGTTTCATCGGTCTTGCGGAGTGTATGACTGCCCTATATGGACGACACCATGGTCAAGATCCTCATATTCATCAAGAAGCAGTAAATGTCATTCGTACGATGCGTGAATTCTGCGACCGAATGAGTGAACTACATAACTTGAACATTACGCTTTTCGCTACACCTGCCGAGGGTTTATCCGGTAAATTCACAACGATTGATCGTAAGCGATTCGGTTCGATTGCAGGTGTTAATGACCGTGAGTATTACACGAATTCGTTCCATGTGCCTGTATATTACAATCTACCTGCCTACCGCAAGATTGAACTTGAGGCACCTTTCCATACACTATGTAACGCTGGAGCAATCTCCTATGTTGAGCTTGATGGGAATGTGCGAGCCAACACGAAGGCTTTCCAGCGAATTGTGCAATATGCATTGGCACAAGATATTGGCTACTTCTCCATCAATCATCCCATTGATCGCTGCCCATCTTGCGGCTATGAAGGTGTCATTGGAGAGAGCTGCCCAAACTGTGGCATTCACGAGAACAACATGCATTTCCAACGTCTACGCCGGGTTACCGGTTATCTCACCGGGGATTACAAAGTGCGATTCAATGGTGCCAAACAAGCTGAAGTTCGAGATCGGGTGAAGCATAAGTGAACCTGCACGGTTACATCCCTGAATCCGTCAATGAAGGCCCCGGCTTACGTGCAGTGTTGTTCATCAGTGGTTGTCGCCATGCTTGTTCAGGCTGTTTCAGCCCAGACTCATGGAGCTTTCGCTCAGGTGAGCCGTTTACGGAGGAGAAGCAGCAGGAAATCATGCATGAGGTTACAACCCACCCTCTGCTGGATGGCGTAACCTTATGTGGTGGCGACCCTTTTTTCTCGGCAGCCGATCTGATCCCTTGGGTTCAACAATTTCGAGCACGACGCCCCGACCTGTCTGTCTGGGCATACACCGGATTTACGTATGAAGAACTGGTGCTGGAGCCGTCTCGGGCAGCACTAGCCGAATTATGTGACGTCATTATCGATGGGCGTTATGTCGCCGCCGAACGAGATGTTTCTTTAGTTTATCGCGGTAGCCGTAACCAACGAATTATTGATGTGAGAGCAACACAAATGAACGAGAAGATCGTTACCTTGCAGATGGATGCATCGTAACGGTCTTTTTTTCTTATATAGGTATACCTCATAAGTTTTACGCAATATCTGTTCTGACCTACTATTCACTCTCTTAAGTGACGATATATAATATAAACATGTACTAAAACTATTGCTGGTATTTCATTTGAAGTCATTTAGGAGGATCATTACATATGGATATTGTTCAAGCACTAATTGCAGTTATGCCTTATTTTCGAGTGGCCATGCGTCAAGATGTAACCCTTTCCATTATCGATCATGAGAAATTTTTGTATTTTTCTGCGGGAGAATCACTGAAGCAACTGAATTACCAAGCTGGAGACCCTCTGCTGGAATCCAATACGAATTTTCAAGATCTGAAAGGCGGTACAGAGAAACGATGGGATCACTATCCTAAAGAGTTATTCGGAATCCCTTTTGATGTTGCTTTTATTCCCATCAAAGATACTCAAGGGAACATCCTGGCTCTGTTAAACATCCTGTATAGCATGGATGACCAAGATCAGCTTCAACAACTTATGGATGCAGCTGACAACCTTACTAGCCAACTCATGGACAGCGTACAGCATGTCGCTGCACACTCGGAAGAACTTAGTGCCACGACGGAGGAGATTTTGAACAATTCCAAAGAAGCGGTGCAGAAATCGAGTAACGTCAATCAGGTTGCCAGCTTTATTCGCGAAATATCCGAGCAGACGAACCTGCTTGGCTTAAATGCGGCCATTGAAGCTGCTCGTGTAGGCGAGGCAGGTGCAGGATTTGGAGTCGTTGCTAAGGAGATTCGCAAGCTGTCTGTAGATACCAAGGATGCAACCACTCGCATTGAAGAATCTCTTCTAGCTGTTCGGCAATCGATACAGGGAATGGAAAATGAGATTGGTGAGATTAGTGCCAGTTCGCAAGAACAGGCAGAACTCGTTAACAATTTTATGACGACGATCGATGAATTAAATGCAACCAATCAACAGCTCAAACAATTTATTGATAAAATTATTAAAACGGAAGCACAATAGCAAATTGATTTGATGATTAAAGCAGCCTTGCCTATAAGGCACATTTTAGAATGATCCAACTACAATTCTCATGTGTTATATAAGCCATACAAAAAGAACCTTCGAGCCCACCATACACGTGGTTTCGAAGGTTCTTTGCATTAGATTAATAGGATTCAGCGCAATTATCGAATCTGAAATTGGCTGAGACGCACTCCGGCTGATAACAGGATATATACATCCTGTACGCCTGTTGCACCCTTAAGCTCAGCTTTCACCGAAGACCATTGTTGGGCTCCGCCTTGTGCCAGCTCAGTACGCCCTGCCAATGTACCGTCAGGGGCACCCAATCGAACTTCCACTACAGCACCTTCCTGTTCGGAGGATACGCGCGCTTCCAGTTCAGTCGTTTCACTGCCGAGATCTGCATCCTTATACAGAACCCATCCCTGTTTTCCAAGCGCGCGGATAGCTGTTCCGCCTTCTTTGCTCTCATCCAGATCTACACTGAGGTACGCATCATAGTTCTCAGCTCGTGTGGAGACACTCAAGTTTCGGGCTGGAATTGTCTCTCCCTCAACCGTCAGATCGGCAACAAGCTGAATATCCGAAGAGGATTTTCCCACCATAATTGCATAGGTTCCAGACTCCACCACATAGCGATCCTGAGTCACGTCCCAGAAGGCCAATTCTTGAACCGGAAGCTTGAAGCTCACGTTAACGGTTGCTCCGGCTTCAATATGAAGGCGACGGAATCCTTTTAACGTTTTGAGCGGACGTTTCACACGAGATTTGCCTGCACGTACATACAATTGTACAACCTCATCGCTCGCGATTGTGCCCGTGTTCGTGACATCCACTGTTACCGTGATATCATCTTCTGTTCCTGCCTGTGCAGGTGTCAGCTCTAGATTGCTGTATTTGAATGCTGCATACGTCAATCCATGTCCGAACGGATACAATACATTTCCTTCAAAATATTGATACGTACGGCCTGATTGAATAATATCGTAGTCTTTAATATCTGTAAGTTGATCTGCGGACTGTACCCATGTCATGTTCAGACGACCTGCTGGAGCGTAATCGGCATACAGTACATCGGCAAGTGCATTTCCTAGCTCCTGTCCTGCATGAGACGTATACAATACGGCTGGAATGTTCTCTTGCACCCAATTGGAAGTGAACGGATAGCTGCCTACAATGACAACAATCGTATTCGGATTAGCAGCATACACGGCTTCCACTAAGCGTTGCTGGGATTCGGCCAGATCCAGACTTGGACGGTCGATCTCTTCTTTGCCGTTCACCAGCGGGTTATTACCTACAAATACAATAGCCGTTTCCGCTTCCTTCGCTGCTGCAACCGCTTCTTCCACACCATTCACAACGACGTCCTTCTGGAATGTCTCCGCTCTGCCAAAGGACTTCAGCTCTTCCGAAACGGCGAATGCATCGTTCCCATCGTTCGGTGCAGTTACCGTCTTGCCATTCCATGTCGTTAAGCCTACGCTACCGTCAGGCTGTGGCAACAGATGGAATACTTCCTTCACGAACCAGCCGTATACTTCGTTCGCAGATGCCGTTACCTTTTCTTCATCCGTGGTCACATATTTACCATTGCGTTCCGATTGCAGCGTGTAGCTGCCAAATCCCCAGTCCGTAAGCGTAAAAGTATCTGCTTCTCCGGAAGCAATTAGTGGTGAATTCTCCTCTTCAGCCAGACCAACTGCCTTGCCGTTCGCTACGGAAGTCAGCGTAATTCGATCATTTCCATCCTGGAAGAGCACGTTGTCGCTGCCCACTTTGCTCTGAATCGCCTCTAGTGGTGAGACACTATATGGCATGGTGCCTGCATACCAATCTCGATATACGGTGCCGCCCAGTGTACCAATGACCGCCACTTTGCCCGCTTTGGTTTTGTCCAATGGCAACGTGCCATTCTCGTTTTTGAGCAATACAACCTGCTCTCTTGCTGCTCTCAGTGACAACGCTTTGGCTTTGTCCGTCATCATCGCTTCTTCTCCAATGGATGCATACGGGTTGCCTTCCTCTGGATCGAACTCACCTAGACGGAAGCGAACACGGAAGGTGTTGAATAGCGCGTGGTCGATATCCTCCCATGCAAGTATGCCCTGCTCCAACCCTTCGCGAAGAGCTTGCTTGGACAGATCAGCATCATCGGTAATGCTGTCGATCCCTGCTTTGACCGACTCTACGGTACCTGGTGTATGCGAATCATAGTACTTATGATCATTCTTAATTCCCATCACATCGCCTGCATCGCTGACAACAAAACCATCCATTCCCCATTCACCCTTAACAATCTCATTCACATAAGGATGTAATAGAGCCGGCGTACCGTTGATGGAGTTATATGCCGTCATCATGGACTGCGCGCCACCTTCTTTGAATGGCTTCTCAAACGCTTTCAGGTAATATTCACGCATATTACGCGGATCAATGCTGGACGAGCCACTGCCACGATCTACTTCATTATTGTTCGCAAGGAAGTGCTTCAGCGTTGCAACTGCCTTGTAATACTTCGGATGGTCACCTTGAATCCCTTTAACAAGTGCTGTAGACAGCTCTCCTGTAAGTTCAGGGTCTTCGCCATATGCTTCCTCATTCCGTCCCCAACGTGGATCACGCTCCATATCAACCGTCGGCGCCCAGAGCGTAAGACCGTTCACTGCTGGATTGCGTTTATAAAATACACGTGCCTCGTCCCCGATAACGGAGCCGATCTCTTTCATCAGATCGGTGTCCCATGTACATGCCAGCCCTACCGGTTGTGGGAACGATGTTGCTTCCCCCAGCCATGCCAAACCATGAGCAGCTTCAGTACCATGTTTATATGCAGCAACACCGAGTCGTTCTACCGCTGGCTGATACTGTAACATGGATTCAATTTTCTCATCTTCGGTTAGACGGGATACAAGGTCTTTCACGCGGGAGTCTAGTTCTAATGACGTATCTTGAAAAGGATATTTTGTTTGGTTGGTCATCGTATGGAATCTCCTTTGAGTTCAAAATGATAGCGAATACATAATAAGTGAAAGCATATCTACTCAATTGTACCTAATGGATAGGTATATGAACAATGAAGTCCTTATACACCCTATGTTTTGTTACCCTTTTTCCACTATAAAATAAATTACCTAAAACGATTTCGATAATACTCTTATCATATAGTATGTTCATCAAAAAAAATAGAGGTTACCACAGGAAAATATGAATATTCCTCGGAAAGTCCGTCATGTATTGTTTTTTTCTCGCTTAGTGTGGCAATCATGGTAGAAGGTTGATTTACTGCGCCTTTACATCTAGAACCCATGGATTTAAGAGAAGATACAGGAGGAATAGATATGAGTGATCAGCAACAACCCCCGGTGGGACTGCCTCCCATCCCGGAATCCCTATGGAGAGCTACGCACGCCTTCGATTCATATCCCAAACTGGAAGAAGATACAACAGCGGATGTAGCCATTATCGGTGCAGGGATTGCAGGTATCACAACAGCATATTTGCTATCCCAAAAAGGGCTGCGTGTTGTGGTTCTGGAAGCAGGTAAGGTGCTGGATGGAACAACTGGACACACCACGGCGAAGGTATCTGCACAGCATGGCGTCATATTCAACGAGTTAATGCAGCACTTCGGACACGAACAGGCACGTATGTACTATGAAGGTAATGCGAAGGCTGCAAGCTGGATGCGTGAGCTGGTGAAGTCACACAAGATTGATTGTCAGTGGGCCGACGAGGATGCTTACGTGTATATCCAATCCGAAGAAAACTTGAAGAAGCTTGAGATTGAGCTGACAGCCTATGGGAAGCTCGATATCCCTGGTCAATGGGTGGATCCACTCCCTATTGATGTTCCATCAAGAGCAGGCATCAAGATGCCAGGACAAGCTCGCTTTGATCCACTAGCTTACCTGCATTTTCTACTGGACTCCGCTGTGAAAAATGGAGTTCGCATCTTCGAGCATACAACGGTAACGGATGTGGAAGAAGACGCTGCTCTGCATGTTAGAACCTATGGGAATGGCCCTTCGGTTACAGCGGAGCATGTGGTTGTTGCCTCCCATTTTCCGGTGTATGATCCTGGTTTTTATTTTACGAGACTTCATGCCGAGCGATCTTATGCTCTAGCCGTCGAGCCGTTAAAATCCTTTGCTGGCGGTATGTACATCTCTGATGATGAACCATCCCGTTCATTGCGTGCTGTCCTGCATGAAGGAAAAGAATTGATTCTCTTTGGCGGAGAGAACCATAAAACCGGTCAAGGCATCTGTACATTTGGTCATTACGAGCGGTTAGAACGCTACGCCGCAGATACTTATGGCATTCGCAACATCCCGTTCCGCTGGTCTGCACAGGATCTCATCTCACTCGATAAGGTTCCTTACATCGGTCCAATCACCGGAAGACATGAGCGTGTCTACGTAGCTACCGGTTTTGCCAAATGGGGTATGACCACAGGTACGATGGCCGGGCGTCTGCTTGCCGATCGAATTACGGGTGTAGAGAATCCACATGCTGAGATATTCCATCCAGCAAGATTCAAGAGTGATCCAGGTATCAAGAATTTTATTGTGGAAAATGTTAATGTTGCCAAAGAATTAATCTCTGGCAAAGTAGGCATCGTGCACAAACATGTGAATGAGCTCGGCAATGATGAAGGCTCAGTTGTCCGTCATGATGGCAAACGTGCCGGAGCATATAAAGATGCTTCCGGAAAGCTCTTCCTGGTTGATACCACCTGCACCCACCTTGGGTGTGAAGTGGAATGGAATGAAGGCGAACGCTCATGGGATTGCCCATGCCATGGTTCACGATTTAATTATGCAGGGGAAGTCATCGAGGGGCCTGCAGTCAAGGATCTCAAAGTGCTCGAAGCAACGGAATAAAGCTGTGTTAGGACGTGTCTCAAAACTCGCTGAAATACATCTGTTACGGCCTTTTCACACCCTGCTGCGTCACTTTCCCTTGATGCGCTAGCAAAAATCAGTATGCAGACCTGGATAGAGTTCCGTCTTCAGACGGAGGCATCTTATCCGGGTTTTGCGTATACTGAGGTAATAGATCATACATACATAAATTTACATTTAGTATAATAGATTGGATTAGAATCTATCATTAGCACGAGAACGTACAGCATAAAGCTGTGTTCCAGAACTATTTTAAAATCACTACCTTGCATTATACAGTACTGAGTGCTATTCTATATCCACAGCTACTGAACAATACACACTAGTGATTGAATACGGAATGAAGGAGGAACCTGTGTGAATGTAAATATCCAGTTCAAAAAAGGAGTATTGGAGCTATGCGTCCTGGTGCTAATCAACCGTCAGGATCGTTATGGCTACGAACTGGCTCAGGCGGTCTCCAAACATATTGAAGTGGCCGAAGGTGCACTATACCCGCTTCTACGCAGGCTTGTGAATGATGGCTACTGTACGACCTATTTGCAGGAATCAACGGAGGGGCCTCCACGCAAGTACTATAAGTTGTCTGATGAAGGTCGTGTTTACATGGATACCCTCACCAATGAATGGAATGAATTTGTGCGTAATGTCGCACATCTTATTGAGGATGGTAACTCGAATGAATAAACAACAATTTATGCAACTTATGGAGCTGCAGCTTAGCGCTATGGACCCGCAAGAACGAGCAGAGTTACTTGCTGACTACGAACAGCATTTTGAGCTTGGGCTTGTGGATGGACGCACGGAGGAAGACATTGCCCGCGAGCTTGGGCAACCAGAGGAAATCGCACGTGAGGCACTTGGTGACCGGTATGTCATGGATACGATGTTTACGGACCATGCCTATAGTGTTATGCCAACGAACGCCCCTCCACCACAGAGCAGTACAACGGCACGTAATGTGTTCACTGGGATCGGACTCTTTTTCCTAAATCTCATGTTAGGTCTCCCGCTTGGACTACTCTTGTGGTCCGTCTGGCTCACGGTTGCTGGCTTCTCTCTTCTCGCCTTAACGCCTATAGCTGCTGTGATTGATGTCTTATTCTTTGGAGAATATGTGCCCTCGAAGCTGTTCTTCTCGGTTGCAGCCTGTGGTATAGGCATTCTGTTTGCTATGTTGGCCAAATACCTTTTCAAAGCCTTCAGCTCCGTGACACTTCAATACGTAAGATGGAACAAAAAAACGATACAAGGGGAGTATAATGGATGACTACAAAAAAATGGTTCGTCACAGCCTTGTTATGTATTCTGATTGGTCTGGTTGGCGTATCGGTATACGGTGTTGAATTCGGGAATCAACGTGAAGACTATTCCAAACGATGGGACTTTAAGAATGATGAATTGCAGCGGCTGCTGATTGATGCCAATCTCAATGCCAACATTCAATTCATTGTGAGTCCTGAATCTGAGGGCTATATTGAAGCAGAGGGCAAATGGGATAAGGAAAGCATTGAAAGTCTGGAGAATGCTACATTATCCGGTGGTACGTTCAATCTCGTCAAACCCGATCGTGTCCGCATTGAATTTTTCAATTTCAATTGGAGCAACTCGAAGCCAACCTTAACCGTTGCCATTCCTGAAGGGCATACGCTAGATGAAGTGAAGCTCACTTCTTCCTCCACGGACTACAACCTAGCAGGACTGCATGCCAACACACTGGATATCACGAATACATCTGGCGAACTTCGATTGAAGGACATTACCGTCCCCCGCATTGAACTTAGTCTTACCTCTGGAGATATCTCTGGCTCAGGGATCGAAGGCGATATGAATGTGAAAATGACCTCAGGCAGCTTCAAGATGGACGCTGTTACTGGAAATGTCACCAGTGATCTGACATCCGGCGATTTTCAGATTAAAGAACTCGCAGGTGCAGCTAATGTAACGTTTACCTCAGGAACGGTAAGAATTGAGCAGACGACTGTAGCCCCGATTGATGTGTCAGGGCAATCTGGCGATATTACCATCAAAGCCGCACCTGAATTTGCAGGTTTCTATGATGTTAAGGTTACTTCGGGAGATATTAACATTCCGGAATCCCCGATGACCAGCACAGATGTAATCAAGGCAAGAGCAACTTCAGGCAGCATTAAGATCACACAATAATGATGAAGGAAATATCCGAACCGTGGGTAATATAGTATAATCAAATGCTATACAAATTGAACTATACATTTACACGGGAACGGAGAGGGCAGAAATAACCTGAAGAAGCGTAGCGTTCGCCTTTATCCCCGGATTTCTCCTTTAAGGAAAAATTCAAAAAAATCTGGGGATAACAGCGATCGGAAGGTTGTTCTGTCATCGGAGTGGCAAGTGTAAATATTCTTTAGTTTAATTTTTATAGATCATCTCGAAGGAGGAATTACCCACATGGAACTTAAGAATAGAACAGCGATCATCACTGGTGCAGGTAAAGGGATTGGTCGTGCCATCGCAGAGGCACTTGCCAAAGAAGGTGTGCATCTTGGACTGATCGCCCGCACAGCTTCGGATTTGCAAGCACTCCAACAATCGCTTAGTCAAGAGCATGGTGTCAAAGTAACCAGCGCTATTGCTGATATCTCAGATCGTACACAGGCTGAGGCAGCTGTTGCTGCCATCGAGATGGAGCTTGGTGCCATCGATATTCTCATCAATAACGCAGGTATTGCTACCTTCGGCACGCTATTAGATATGGACCCAGAGGAATGGGAGCGCATCTTGCATGTCAACGTCATGGGTACATATTATGTAACACGTGCTGTACTGCCAAGCATGATTAAAGAGAGCAGCGGAAGCATTATCAATATCGCGTCTACGGCAGGTGAGCGCGGATTCGCTACAGGTTCAGCGTACTGTGCATCCAAGTTCGCCCTGCTCGGTATGACCGAGTCCCTCATGCAGGAAGTACGCAAATCCAATATCCGCGTAACAGCTCTAACGCCAAGTACGGTAAATACAGAGCTTGCTACGAATGCAGGCCTGAAAGTCGGCGACGAAGATCGCATGATGCAAGCGGAAGATGTAGCTGAACTTGCTTTGGCAACGCTGAAGCTTTCGGATCGTGTATTTGTCAAAGCTGCGGGCATCTGGACAACGAATCCACAATAAAACAACTACATAAGGTACATCGCCTTATGCAAATGAGGCCGTCAGAGCTATTCTGGCGGCCTTTTTGTCTTGCTCTCATTTAGTATTCCTTGCTCTCTCTGTCATCGTTCTACACTATATCGGGCTACACAGGGCACAGGGGCTAGGCATTCCACAATTGATCCAAATCCAGCTCCTTCGATACGGCGATTAACACAATGGCCGGTTCATCTCCGATGTTGGCGACCTCATGCGGCACGATGGCATTCCAAGTGAAGGAATCACCTTCTTCAAGCAGCTCAACGTCCTCGCCCTGCTCTGCGCGAATTTTGCCCTGTAAAATAAGATGGCTCTCTTCTCCCACATGTTTGCTAATACCTGTCGACGCTCCCGGCGGAAGTTCCACGATGGACATGCGCATGGCACCCTTGGCGGTGAGATGCTGTACCTTGATCTGCCCACTACCCGCAGTGGTCTCCTGGCGTTCATGCTTGCGTACCACGTTCATCCGTTGTTCTGGTGTCAGCAACAGATAAGGAAGTGGCACGTTAAGATAATCGGCTATACTTTCGAGCGTAGCGATTGATGGTGATGTTTTATTATTTTCCACATTGCTAATAAATCCTTTGGACAAGCCTGTACCTTCACACATTTGCATAATGGTAATCTGTTTCTGTTTGCGGATCGTACGAATGGCTGAGCCAATATCCATATCGCTCCCCCTTCCTTCCCTGTATAAACGATCTACTCCGTCATGGTCTGAGCAAAAATAATTCGGTTACCAAACGGATCAGTTACAGTCATCTCCCTTGAATGCCAAGGCGTGTCCTCAACACCAGGTCGGGCATATTTGTAGTTGGAGAGTTGAAGTTGCTGATGCAACGCTTGCACATCGTCTGTCTCTACTCGTAGCGCCGCTCCGGGCGTACAATCCCCATGATGCTCCGATAGATGGATGATAATTGTATCACGCGAAATCTGCATATATAAGGGCATATCCGGCTCAAATCGATGCTCCCAATCCAATTGAAAACCGAGGTAGTTCAGGTAGAATTCTTTTGCCTTGTTCTCATCAAACATCCTCAGAATAGGGACAATACCTTTTAACATGCTTATCACGTCCTTGATCATAAGTTGTAAACCCATTGAAATGACCCAAACCTATCTCCACCAATATTCCCTATACACAACATAGTTCTATAATACAAAAAAGGTATTGACCTCACAATGGATGCATGATAAATTTTGTTCATAAATAAGAATAATTATTTCATATTGGTGAACTTTCAGTTTTGAAAATAGAATCTACTCATTTCTTACCAAGGTGGTGTTTTTCAATGCAATCAACGTATATTCATGAAGTCCGTCTTCCTGCTCATTACAATGCAGATCAACAATATCCCGTCATCTTCGCTCTGCACGGCATGGGGTCAGATGAACAAGATATGCTCCGTTTGATGGAGCCCTTGCAGTCTGATTTTATTATCGTGGCGGTGCGTGGGCCGATCGTTCAAGGTGGCGGTTATGCATTTTTTCAGATCAAGAGCATTGGCAATCCAATCCGTGAATTATATGATGCGTCCGTTGAAGGACTACAGCAATTAATAGTTGAACTGTCCTCCAAGTATGCTATTGACCCTTCGAGACGTTATATTGCCGGGTTCAGCCAAGGCGCTATTATGGCGATGACTCTTGCCCTCGTGATGGGAGATGCCATCAAAGGCATTGTCGCGATGAGTGGTTATCTACCGCAATTTGTGAAAAGCGAATACACGCTTCAACCGAATCCAGCATTATCTGCGTTTATCTCCCATGGTGATCAGGATCATCTATTCCCACTGCAGTTGGGTGAAGATAATGCGAATTTCTTCCGTCAATATACCGATCACGTCACCTACGTACCTTATCACGGCGGTCATCATGTGACTCCCGAGCTATACCAACAATTCCAACACTTCCTTCGGACAGATGCGATCCTGCTAACCGAAGAACCGAAAGGACTGAATTCATAATGATGCCATCTCTATTTATTGCACACGGTGCCCCGTCCCTTGCATTGGAGGAAAATGCATACACTGAATTTTTGCAGGAACTCGGACAAACGCTACCTAAACCTAAAGCGATCGTTTTGTTCTCCGCTCACTGGGAAGCAACGACGCAACAAGTCTCTTCTGTCGCGGAGTATGAGACAATTTATGATTTTGGCGGATTCCAGCCTGAATTGTATCAGATCAAATATCCTGCTCAGGGACATGCTGAGACCACCGCTGAGGTTGAACGTCTATTCACGGAAGCCGGAATACCGGTGCAGACAGATGATGTACGCGGATTGGATCACGGGGCATGGGTTGTGCTTCGTCTGCTCTACCCCGAAGCCGACATTCCTGTTGTCACTTTATCTGTAAACCGATATCTGACAGGACAACAACAGTATCAGGTAGGACAAGCACTCGGTTCCTTGCGCGAGCAAGATGTTCTTGTTATTGGCAGCGGCGGAACTGTGCATAATCTCCGTCGTCTAAACTGGGGCAGCAACGAAATAGACCCTTGGGCGCTGGAGTTCGACAATTGGTTACAGGACAAATTGGAGAACTGGGATACCGAGTCTCTGTTTGCCTACGATACACTTGCTCCTTCTGCGCAAGCAGCCGTGCCTACACCAGAACACTTCGTACCTTTGCTACTTGCAATGGGTGCTGGGGATCGCAACAAGCAGGCGACCTTGATGTTCAAAGCCTATCAGCTGGGCAATCTAAGTCTGTCCTGTTGGAAGTTTGATTAAATCATTGGATCGAAAAGGATATGAATAAAATAAAGCGTGAGCACAGGTATCTTCCCTGTCGCTCACGCTTTTTTGGGTTGTTACGGGTGCTAAAACCTGAGACCAATGTAGCATATAGACAAGGACTCGCGATTCTTGTGAGACGTTCCGGATTATACCTATAATCTGAGGTGAAATCAGACGAGGCTTATTTTGTACATCATTCACTGCTTGGTTCTCAATAGTTCACTGGAGGGATTGGCATGTCGGAACAACGAATATATGCATTGATGGACGAGCTTGATGCTATGTTGGATGAGAAAGTACAGGATGAGGAAAATGAAGAGCTACTTGCCGCCTATCGTGAGCTAGACGGTGTCACAGACGAACAGTTGGATGCATTCGAGCAGGAATATGGTGTGCGTTTGCCCGCGGATTTTCGTGCATTTTACAAACGCAAAAATGGGAGTGGTTATGGCTTTCATATCCTATATCCTACCGATGCTGAAGGCAGCCAAGACACCGCATTTTATCTATTATCGCTAGAGAAGATTCACAGAGAGCAAGCCACGGTTGTAGAGAATAAGCTGGAAGACTTCTACACTGCTGAGGAGATGAGCACACTGGATGCCCGAATCAAGCCTTATCTGTTTCAAAAGAAATGGGTTACCTTCGGGATGTTGGGAGGCGGTTCATTATATCTAATGTTCGATTTCGATCCAACCACAGAAGGGACATATGGACAGATCATTATGTACAAGCATGACCCCGACTTTATCTATTATGTGGCTGGCACATTTACAGAGCTTTTGGAGCAATCCAACAAGAATTTACGCGCCTTGGACGCGATTGAATACTGAAGGAATACTAAAGTTATACACTATTTCAAAACACACCCTCCTGTCTTCGAATGCTGAGGCTACCCCGTTGATGATATGACCTTTTTTGCATAATGCTGGGATATGTAAAGACGGTTATAATAACATTTAGTGGGAATGCACATGCTATCCAGATCGGGACTGTCTTTCTACACCTATCACATATTTCTGGGAGGAACTTTCGAAGTGGCTGAACAACCGAAGTCTGAGAGCTTCATGTCTCTCGTCAAAAAAGGAAACACATCCTCTGCCGTAGCCATGGCGGGTAATGCAGTACTTGCTCTGTGCAAAGGAGGAGCCTTCCTATTCAGTGGTAGTGGTGCCATGTTCGCCTCGGCGATGCACTCTTTGGCTGACGCGATTAACCAGGGGTTTGTATTTGTCGGAAGTGTATTGTCTGAGAAAAAACCAACTCCACGATTCCCTACAGGATTCGGGCGTGTCATTAACATTTTCTGCATGATCGCCGTTATCGTGGTCACCATCATGGCCTATGAAACAATTCACGAGGGTATTCATTTGTTGCAGCATCCGGTTGGTCATACCGGTGGCTTATGGATTAACATCGGTGTACTCGTATTAAACATCTTGATTGACGGAGCCATTCTGATCAAAGCGATGAAGGAAATCCTGAAAGAAGCGCGTGCACCCAAAGCATCAGGATTCGGACTGGTACCTGCCGCCATCAAAAACGTAGGTCGCGCTGCACCACCAACACGTCTCGTATTCTACGAAGATGTGGTGGCAGTACTTGGGGCAACGCTTGCCCTGATCTCAGTTGTGGTCATTGCGCTGACCAACTTCGCGCTGCTCGACGGCATCGTAACTACGCTCATTGGTTGTCTCATGATCGCAGTAGCCTTCCGAGTCGGTTATGACAATATGATCGGACTCATCGGTGTAGCTGCTCCGCAGGATATTGAGGATAAAGTATCCCAGACCATTCTCGCAGATACCCATGTGGCTGATATCCAAATGATGCGCATCATTCAGGAAGGTCGCTATTATCATGTAGAAGGTCTGATTGAGTTAACTAAAGGGCTATCCCTCGCAGATGCGGATGATATCAAATTCCGTATTCAGGAGAAACTGATGACCAACCCGGACATTGCCGATGCAGCGATCTCCATTATTGAGGATGACGGCGTAAATAGCTGGGGCAAGAAACATGCTGACATATCACAAAAATAGACTCGACCTACCTGTAGAACCTACTGGTAAATCATATGGATGAGAACGCAGAACCTAGACTTAAGTCTAGGTTCTTTTTAACGCCAAGGACTGAGGTTATTCTCTTCCAATTCATGGTATGCTGTGTATATTGAAATGACAACGTTCGTAAAACGAAGAGAAAGGGAGAACACTACGATGGCAAAACGTGCAATCTTTGCGCCTGTCCTCATCCTGCTAGGTGTGTATTTAATTCTGAACCAGGGAGGTTCAGTTGGTCCAGGGATGATCTTCGCCACATTCTGGCCCACATTATTCATTATTCCACTGGGATTATTCTTCCACTGGCTCTACTTCTCTATGATCGGCCGAGGGGTTGGCCTGCTCGTTCCCGGCGGTATTTTGCTCACTACAGGTATTGTGTGCCAAATCGCGATGCTGTTTGATAACTGGGGAACGATGTGGCCTGGCTTTATTCTTGCGGTAGCTGTGGGTCTGTTCGAATTGTATTGGTTCGGTGGACGTAACAAATGGTTGTTGATTCCGATCAACATTCTGACCGTGCTCTTCTTGCTGTTCTTCGCGGTAATGTCGATTGGCTCGATGTTAAACAGCATGTCCTTCTTCCAGCCTATTGTAGCGATTGTGCTAATTATGGGCGGGGCATGGCTCATCGTGGGTCGCAAAAAGCACATGTAATGACGCAATATAATCTGATTGGTGGGATCACACAAGCCACTCCGAAGTCAGAACAACTTACGATCGCTGCTATCCCCAGATTTTCTTGATTCCCTTATGTAAAGGGTAAAATCCGGGGATAAAGGCGAGCGCTTCGCTTCTCCAGTTTGTTCTGCCTTCTCCGTTAACGTGTGATCTTCAGTATCATCTTATATAGGGCACTTCCATTCGCTATTAGCTCTAGAAGTAGGGTAAGGAAAAAACGAAAGATCCCCTGAACTTATTATCGTTCAGGGGATCTTTCGTTTTGGAGTGTTGCAGGTGAGCGTTCTGCAACGTTTGTATGGCGGAGTATGGATACTCGTCATACAAGCGTTGACGAGATGTAGCTCTTTGTTTTGAAAGCTAACGAACCGTAGACACGCTATTGACTGCATTTCACACCTTTTTGAATTTTAACGAATCTCAGCATCGTTATTTATGATAATTAGAGTTACTTTTGACGTTTTGCCCTCTTATTTCGCGGAATAGCGTCGCTGAAGTTCGTTAGAATTCATCATCCCTGCAAATCAGCCCAATAAGGTGTGGTGGATTCTTTAGCACGTTGGCTATTTGCTATGCATTTTAAACTCCAGGAATAAGTCGTTGTAATGCGAGAGCATTTTTTTGCCCAAATTATCGTACACTTCAAGCTTACCTGTCAGCGTCTCATCGGGATAAAAGCGTTCATCCTCGGTGATGTCCTCAGGCAATAGCGCTAATGCAGCGGCATTCGGGGTGGAATACCCCACGTACTCCGCATTACGAGCAGCGTGATCTGGATCTAACATGAAATTGATAAACTGATGCGCTCCCTCAACATTTCGTGCAGTGGTAGGAATGACCATGTTATCAAACCATAGATTCGAGCCTTCCTCTGGCACCATATAATCCAGTTTGTCGTTCTCATCCATAATCTCAGACGCGTCTCCAGACCAGACGAGCCCAACTGCTGCTTCCTCGTTGGCGAGCAACATTTTGATCTCATCTCCGACAATTGCTCTGACGTTAGGCGTTAATGTAGACAGCTTCGCGAGTGCCTCTTGCAGGTGATCCTCATTGGTATCATTCAGGGAATAACCCAGGCTGTTAAGCCCCATTCCCATGACTTCACGAGCACCGTCGAGTAAGAGAATCTGATTCTTCAAGCGAGGATCCCACAGATCGTTCCAGCTCTCAAATGTCAGCCCATCGACCAGTTCCGGGTTGAACACAACACCTACCGTTCCCCAGAAATAAGGAATAGAGAACTTGTTGTCTTCGTCAAACGACAGGTTCATGAACCGGGCGTCAATATTCTTCAAATTAGGCAGTTTGCTATGATCCAAGGCAACGAGCAGGTTCTCTTCTTTCATTTTGCTAATCGCATACTCGGAAGGAATCGCCACATCGAACGTGGTTCCCCCCTGCTCAATCTTGGTCAGCATCGCTTCATTGGAGTCAAACGTCTGGTAGATGACCTTCATGCCTGTCTCTTCCTCAAACTCCGTCAGCAGATCTGGATCAATATAATCGCCCCAGTTATAGATGGTCAGCGTATTGCCGCCAGAATAGCCTTGGCTCTTGTTCAGATAAGACGTTAGGATCATCAAGGCAAAGGCCGCCACAAAGACAAGTGCAAATGTCCGTACCAATTGCTTCATGGACGTAGCCCCCTTCCAGCAGGTGTCCGTGCCGCGCGGCGATTAATGAAGTAGTAGCCCACAACAAGCAGTACCGTCAGCAGGAACAACAGTGTGGACAATGCATTGATGGACAAAGATACACCTTGGCGTGCCCGTGAATAGATCTCTACGGAGAGCGTAGAGTAGCCGTTTCCTGTGACGAAGAAGGTTACCGCAAAATCATCTAGTGAATAGGTTAGTGCCATGAAAAATCCAGCAAATATGCCTGGCTTCACATACGGCAGTACCACACGCGTTAGGATCTGCCACGATCCTGCCCCAAGGTCACGCGCCGCATCCATCAAGGTTGGGCTCATCTCCTGTAGTTTCGGCAGCACCATAATAACGACGATCGGTACACTAAAAGCAATATGAGATAGCAGAACTGATGTAAAACCCAGCTTAATGCCAATCATCGTAAACAGAATGAGGAACGACGCACCGATAATGACATCGGGACTGACGATCAGTACGTTATTCAGTGATAACAAGGTACTCTTTGTTCGTTTGCGGCGTACATGGTAGATGGCGAGCGCACCCGCCACACCCAGCATTGTAGAAATGGCCGAGGATAACAGCGCAATAACAAAGGTATTCAAAACGATAATGAGCAGGCGTGTATCCGCAAATACTTCCCTATACCACTCCAATGTAAATCCTTCAAAGCTTCGCATATGGCCGCCACTATTAAAGGAATAGAAGATCAGGTACGCGATCGGTGCGTATAGGATGGCAAATACAACAGCCAGATAGACATTAGACAGTTTTCCGTTTCTTCCCATGACGCACCTCCTTATTCCCTGATCCAGTTAAAAACATAATGAGAGCCATCGCGATAATCAAAAAGACCGCAATGGTCGAACCCATTCCCCAGTCTTGGGTAACGAGAAAATGTTGCTCAATCGCTGTCCCCAGCGTAATCACCCGGTTCCCCGCTATCAGGCGGGTAATCATGAACAGGGACAATGCCGGGATAAATACAGCCTGGCAGCCCGATTTCACACCGCTAAGTGTCAACGGGAAGATGACCCTACGGAAGGTCAGCCATGAAGAAGCACCTAGATCCCGCGCTGCATAGATCAGTGATGGGTTCATCTCTTCCAGTGCGTTGAAGATCGGCAAGATCATGAACGGAATGAAAATGTACACCGATACAAAGATAAAACTAAAATCGGTAAACAAGATCTGCTGTGACCCAATGCCAATAACCTCCAGCAAGGAATTGGTTAGACCATATGTACCAAACAAACCGATGAACGCATAGGCTTTTAACAACAGGTTAATCCAGCTTGGCAAAATAATGAGCAGCAGCCAGAGCTGCTTATGCTTCGTCCGAGTTAGCAGATACGCCGTCGGATATGAGATCAAGAGAGAGAATACGGTAATGAGCAGTGCGTACCAGAATGAACTGAGCGTCATCTGCATATATACCGGCGTGAAGAAGCGGGCATAATTGCCCAGCGTAAAGTTCCCCTCCACATCGAAGAACGAATAATAGACAACGAGCAATACCGGGGCGACAACGAACAACACCATCCATAGCACATATGGAATCAGATACGCATTGCGTGCACTCGCCTTAGTCTGCATGAACAGCCTCTTGGTATGCTTCTAGTCGTTTATCAAACTCTTCTTCCGTCTCGTTGAAACGCATAACGTGGATCGCTTCCGGATCAAAATATAGACCGATTCGTGCACCTACGTCAGCTTTCTTCGTGGAATGCACCAACCATTCATTGCCCGCATCATCGTAGGTAGAGATCTCGTAATGTACCCCGCGGAATAGCTGGGAGTCTACGTTGACCTTCATTTTCCCTTGTTCCTCGGTCGTGATCTCCAGATCCTCCGGACGGATTACAATCTCAACAGGTTCATCTGGTTGTAACCCCTGATCCACACATTCATACTCTGCACCAGCAAACTCCACCACAAAATCCTGCTTCATTTTACCGGATACAATGTTAGATTCCCCGATGAAATCTGCGACAAAACGGTTGATCGGCTCATCATAGATGTCATTCGGCGTCCCGCTCTGCTGGATCACACCACCGTTCAGGACAAAGATCTCATCTGACATCGCGAGTGCTTCCTCCTGATCATGCGTGACAAAAATAAACGTGATTCCCAGCCGTTGCTGTAATTCACGCAGCTCATACTGCATCTCCGTACGAAGCTTCAGATCGAGTGCTGATAACGGCTCGTCCAGCAGCAAGATTTCGGGTTCGTTGACGATTGCACGAGCAATGGCAACACGTTGTCTCTGACCACCAGACATCTCGCCTATTTCACGGTTTTCATAACCGGATAGGTTGACGAATTTGAGTGCTTCCAATACTTTGCTGCGAATTTCAGCCGTTTTCATCTTTTTGATGCGCAAACCAAAAGCGACGTTCTCAAACACATTCAAATGTGGGAATAATGCGTAATCTTGAAATACCGTGTTCACTTGCCGCTGATGGGCAGGCACACTGTTAATTAAGGCACCGTTAAAATAAATGCTGCCTTGTGTTGGCGTTGCAAAGCCAGCAATCAGTCGCAAAATGGTTGTTTTACCACAGCCTGACGGTCCTAATAATGTATAAAATTTACCTCGCTCGATCTCAAAGCTAACTTGCTTCAGTACAGCCTCATCTTGATCATATTGCTGAGTTACCCGGTCGAACCGGATAATCGGTTGTTGATCTGACATACCATTTCGCCCCCTTAAACTTGAGGTTTATCCTAAAGAACCTTATCCATTATACACAACTTTGATTCAGCCATGTTTCGAATAAGGTTAATGTAACTTATTTTTTTTCGTTTTTAAAGACATTCCGTTAAATACTAGATCCAAAACGTTCCTCTTCATCTATAAGTGTCGACATTTCAGATATCTGGCAAACGTATGAAGGGCAATAAAACAGTACATAAGGCGTCCCACCAGGACGTCTTTTTATTTTTTTGATTTTTCTTCTCTCCTGAGCAGTTGGCACATACAATGTCGTGGATATGTCTATCTATACGTATACATGTCCCTTAGCTTTTTTTGCTGCATGATCTCTTGATCGAGAGAGGAGTCTTATTGGTGGATATCCGACGTAACCTCGTTTTGCTTATGCTCATTTGTTTTCTCAGTCAGATGGGCGGCTTCATGATCATCCCTCTGTTTCCTTTATTCATTGAAGAATTCGGGATGAGCGGATGGATGATGGGCATTATTTTTGCACTCTTTTATGTCGGGAAAGTACTGGGTGGTATCCCTGCCGCCGCTCTATATCGCAAACTGGGGGGCAAGAAAGCTCTGATTCTCATGCTCCTGATGCTCGCCGTCTGCATGGCGGGTTTTGCTGTCTCTTCCACTGCTCTACTCTTCGGTTCATTGCGGCTACTTCAAGGATTCGCCTCTACAGGTCTTACAGTAATAGTACGATCCATCGTTGGGGATGAAGGCGATGTAAGCAACCGTGGGTTATATAACGGCTACATCAGCAGCAGTGAAGGCGGCGGTATGGTTCTTGGCCCTGTCATTAGTGGCTGGTTAGCATTACACTGGCCTTTATCCGTCCCCTTTTGGCTAGTTACACTCTGCTGTCTTATGGCTATGGGTGCAGCGTGGAGCATGAAGGGCAGGAGCACCACATACCTGGATATACTAGTAACGCAAGATCTGAATACACATAACCCTTCCTCTCCTACTACAGATCCACCTCCTATCCCCACCAATGCCGCTGCATTCGTAAACCCTGATCCTGATCAAAGTAACCTCCCTGACACAGATAACCCGGCACGATCGCAGAGACAACAATTTATTGGTTATGCCACCGTTCATTTTCTTGAGATGAGTGCCTATGCTGTATTCCTGACCTACTTCGCTCTGTATGCGGCTCATATTATGCAGTGGAACCCACTCCAGACCAGTCTGGCCTTCACCGTTGCGGGTCTCTCCACACTGGCGGCAGCACCCGTTGCAGGTTATTTGTCCGACCGCATGGGCGATCGTTTGTTGTTATGTATGCTCGGTATGCTGATGATCGGTATTGAAGTAATCGTATTTCTAAGCACGGCGTCTTATCTATGGGTATATGTGGGCATGTTGATTGGAGGCGTGGGCGGTGCATGTTATATGGATTCGTTCTTCGCACACGTCGGTGACCACATTCCGGAAAAGAATCGGAGTAACGTGATTGGAAAGATTGTGTCTGCTGCGGAGATCGGCTCCATCGTGTCCCCGATCATCGCTGCATTACTCGTTGAGTACAGCTCTCTATATGCCGTATTTGTGTTCAATCTGCTGTTGATTGCCGCCGCTATTGGGGTTCAAGCTGTCATGCGCAGCCGTCACCGAGTGCATCAAAGGTAGCCCTTCCCTCTTACTGTATTCATCACTGAAAAAGACGATTGGAGCAGCATTACTGTGCTCCGATTATTTATTTGCATTTTGCAAATAAATGCAGTAGATTGAATTCAATCCAATGAATCGGTATAACTTCACGACTATAAAGCCAAGGTGGCGATCTTCATGACTGAAAGAATTCCTCAGCAACAAGTGAATGATGCTTTATTTTCATTTTTACAGAGTATTTATCTATTCGAACAGAGAGAGGTTGAACGATTCCACGTCGATTGGAATGAGGTGTATCTACTCCAGCTTCTGATCCGGTATCCAGGTATGCGAATATCCGAGATTTCGAATCGCATGAGAGTGAAGGACTTTGTAACAAGCCGGATGGTGACCAAACTCGAAAAGGCAGGGCTCGCGAATCGAACCACCTCGAAGACCGATAAACGAGTCGTTGAAGTGTTCATCACCTCCGAAGGCAGAGCCAAGATTCAATCTATTGAGGATTTCAACTATTCAACGGTATCCTCCAGTCTTCACCACTTCACCCCTGAGCAGATCCATATGCTGCTACACACCATTGGGCAGCTTGACACACTTCTGAATCTCAAGCCCGAAGGAGAGGATCAGCATGACCACAACGACACTAAATCATAAGAAGGTCATTGTTACCGGAGCCTCCTCGGGAATAGGGTTAGAAGTTGTAAAGCTGCTCCTCCAGCAAAATTGCACCATCGTGGCCGCGGCCAAAGAAATCGGCGGTCTAACGCCGGATGATATTCAGTTATTCGCCTATGTCGGTGACCTGTCCACACAGGAAGGAATTGATCAGTTATTCGATTTTGCCCTTGACGTCATGGGTGACGTTGATATTTTTGTCGCCAATGCAGGCTTTGCTTATTATGAGCTGCTCGGCTCGCCAGACTGGCAACATATCTCCAACATCTTTAACATCAATACCTTCGGAGCGATCTACAGTGCACAGAAGATGAAGCAGCTTCTTGGGGATCGTCCATATACCGTCATGTGCACAGCCAGTGGAATGGGGATTCTGCCACTGCCCGGATATGCACTCTACAGTGCAACGAAGGCGGCGATTCGCGGGTTTGCCCAGGCATACCGATATGAGCTGAGCTCAGGTCAACACTTCAAAGTCATATACCCCATCTCCACCCGTACCGATTTCTTCAAAAATGCAGGTAATAGCCCTATGCCGTGGCCTTCACAAACGGCGGCAGCCGTCGCTTCTGCTCTGGTCAGAGGGTTAGGCTCGGGGAAAAGAGACATCTACCCTTCGTTGACTTTTCGTTTAATGAATACACTTAATCGCATTTTTCCATTTGTTTTACGTTTATACGCCAATCATGAAAATGCAAAATTACAACAGTGGGTTCAGCAGAAGCAAAGAGAGGAGAAACTCAAATGAATCATTATCCAGCTCCCTGGCAGCTCCAGGGCTCAGGTTACATATTAATCTATCGTTTCACTAAGGAATTTGTAGCGCAGCATGGGCGGGTGCCCGCTTTTCTAGAAGGTCAGTTCAGTGGGGGATTGGGGAGTGTGATGCTCGTGAATTACGAGTCTTCTGACGCCGGACCTTATGGAGAATTGCTCTTCATCCCAGGAAAGTTCCATCACCAAGGCCGCAAACTTAATACGATTAGCAAAATATATGTATCCACGTCAGATAGTGTAGATAATGGCTGGGAGAACTGGGGCATTCCGAAGGAGCTTGCTGCGTTCTCATTCCAGAAGCTGGCTTCTGGTAAAGAACACGTGCAAGTTAGTCAAGCTGGGGTATCCATTGCTGATCTGACCTTATCTGCATTTGGCCCAAGCTTTCCCGTTAACACACGCCTGCTACCATTCCCGCTCGTTCAACAGCATCAACAGCAATTGTATTACACACAATTTTCCGGCAAAGGGAAAGGCAGACTCGCCAAGATTGACGAGCTGTCCATCAACGCTGCATTGTTCCCTGATATCTCGCTCTGCAAGCCATGGGCGCTGCTTAAGGTTGATCCGTTTGCAATCACATTCCCTGTTGCTACTATCCAGAGGTAAGAAACTGACGGCTCATTGAACCACCTTCCTATCTGCCAGATGGAGCCCGATGAATCATCAATCCTTTAAAAAAAGAACCCGCTCGCACCATATTAATGGGCAAACGGGCACTTCGGGGAATGATCTGATGGTAGCTGCTCTTCCCCAGCCGATGCAGCAGCTCTATCCTGATTGTCTAATGCAGTCTCAGATGCATTCTCAGAGTTCGCTCCAGCTAGATTTATCACTGGATCTTGATGGAAAAAGTTCGGTTTCAAAATCTCATTGCGGTACGAGCTATGGAAAATATGCGATGTCGCGGGAGATACTGGCGGTATGAGCCACACCCAATCCCCCGTCAACTCTCGCCCAGCCTTTTCTTCCCGTTGCTCAAATAAAGCAAACTGTGTGGCCGCTGTGTGGTGATCCACGATGCTTACGCCAGCTTTCTTAAACGAATGTAACACAGCAACATTCAGTTCAACGAGTGCCCGATCTTTCCACAGGGTCGTTTCACTGTTCGTGCTCAGGCCTAGTGCCTTCGCCACCACAGGTAGTTTGTTGTATCGGAACGTATCTGCTAAGTTACGCGCACCGATCTCCGTTCCCATATACCAGCCGTTAAATGGTGCAGCCGGATAGGATATTCCCCCAATCTCCAGCCGCATGTCAGCAATCATCGGTACACCGTACCAACGCATACCAAGCTCAGCGATTTCAGGACGTTCTGGATGCTCAATCGTGACTTCTACGATATCCTCTTCAGGTACCGGATACCATTCTGGTTGTCCACCCTGAGCCTGCATAATGATGGGGAGCACATCATACGCCGTCCCAGCTCCCTGCCATCCAAGCTCCATTGCGGCACGCGTTAGCTCCAGTGAGGCGGGATCACCCACAATACCTTCGGCAGTTTCATACCCTGCATAACGAATCAACTGATGATTCCAGATACGTACAGGTGCTCCTTGTGGTCCAGCTGGAGGAAGAATTGTGATCGTAGGTATAATCTTACCGCCATTGGAAGCCACCCGAATATGATGTAGCACGGCATCGGCAGCTGTTGCGACTGTATCTGCATGACGAGCATCAATAACACGCAAGCTATCCCAGAATAATCGTCCTATACATCGATTGCTATTACGCCATGCCATTTTGCACCCTTGTTCCAGTTCTTCTAAAGTGTGCGTATATGTGCCCTTTTCCTCGATTTCATGTTGGACAGCAATAAGCCGGGCCTCCGCATCTTCACGCGAATAACCCAGCTCATCGTAACATCTATATATAAAGTGTTCTGCTTCTTCCTTCAGTTCTCCCAGGTCTGTCCGCATCGTTCATTCCACCATTCCATCCATCTTGAATGCCCTCATTATACGGTAAGCAAATTCAATTTGTAAGCGAACAGACACTTTGTTCACGGACTCTACACATCGCTGTCAGGCTATAGGATAACCTTGCACCGATTAGCAGTTTATTGGAGGCAAGTTAGGATTACGCTGTAGGGTTTTGGTTGTAGGGATCACGACTTCAAGGAACCATTATTTACCCAGAAAAGCATTCAGCATCCATACCTCTTTATCCAGTCCGGCCGTGAAACCAATCAGCATATCTTCGGTTGCTTTGTCATCTGCTGCACTCGCTGCTTGGATACCTTCGTTAATCACGTTCAACATCAGGCGTAGATCCGCAACAACAGCTTCAACCATACGTTCTGCAGTGAATTGCCCTTGTGTTTCTTCAATAGGAGACAAGCGTAGTTGCTCCGACATCGTCGCAACCGGACGTCCACCGATGGTCAACAAACGCTCTGCTGCTTCATCCATATGAGCTGTAGCCAAGTTGTACAGTTCTTCGAATTTGGCGTGTAATGTGAAGAAGTGTGGCCCTTGAACATACCAGTGGAAATGATGTAATTTCGTGTACAGTACAGACCAGCCTGCGATCTGACGGTTAAGTAACTCGTGAAGTTCAGTTGTTTCAGTTACAAATGGGTTGGTTTTAGTTTGCATTGTGCTCATGGAATTAATCCCCTCTCGAATTCATTATTTTAAGTTAATGGTAGTGAATATTGAGTTGCTTATGTTGTCGTTGTCACTTCTTTAATTTAGACTTAATCTAAATCTTGTTTTAATTATAACACTAGCTTGCTCACTTGGCTAGGCTTTCGGCTATGTTATGAAATGAAGATTCTATGAAGGGAACTTCATCTATTTAGCATTAAAAAAGCAGCCCATCGTATGTTAACGATTGGACTGCTGTATATCATTCAATTCATTTTTAACCTCAGTAGCTGATATCTATACATAAGGTACCATAATACGCACTATGAAATCTCAGACAAAAGGGCTCGTTTGATGTCCTCATACGAATAAGCAACATGATGTGGTTGGTGATCCGATTCAGGCATGGCTTCACGATGATTGAACCAGATAACGCTCCATCCAGCATCTACTGCACCTACGACATCATTACGCCATGAATCTCCAATGTAGTAGCTGTTAGAAGCCAATGTACCTGTTAGCTCGTTGACATGTTCGAATAGTCGCCGATCTGGTTTGGCGTAACCAATGGTGCCTGAGATGAAGATTCTCTCCTCTGGAATCAATCCGAATACATCCAATGCTTCTAGCTTGGTACGTTGGTGTGCTCCAGGGCCGTTCGTGATCAAGCCAACAACATGCCCCTCGGCTGACAGTTTCCGAATCAGATCGTACGCGCCTTCAAAAGGTAATATCCGAAACTGGCAACTTAGATATTGCTGCTGCAATGCTTCTGCTTGTCCTGCTTGTAGTGACACACCGAACTCTTCTAAGGTCAGCTCGAACCGGCGACGACGCATCCGTTCCATAGCTGCCGGCTCCGGTACAGCGGACAACCCCTCCTGCTCCGATAACCAATCACTATAGTAGCGGAAACGATGATATACCTCGCTGTAAGGAAAATCGTCCGGTAGGCCAAGAATATCCTGAAGAGCCCCGCGCAGTGGTTGCAGATGATCATATAACGTATCATCTACATCGAAAAATATAGCCTTCTTAGCATTCGGATTAGGTGGCATCATGTTTAAGACTCCCTCTCTCGTCTCTATATAATTGAGATAAACGTATGAAACAATTTTCCTTCTATAATAAAGGCTACAGAACAGCGAACGAATTCATTAACATATTAGAATAATGTGGAATGCACTCCGTTGAATGTTATAATTAAGTTTCTATGAATACCTTATTTAACGACTCCAAGGAACCCTACAAGGAGGTATATTCATGAAATTTTTCTCTTACCCGACTGAATATAAACGTATTGTGTACCATCTGATTCTAAACTGTAGCCTTCTGCTCTTTGCCGCGGCAGTGATGGTCTATGCTTTTTATAATTTCCCTTCTGCTTCAACATTCAACTATGTACTCATTGCAATACCTATGACAGGTAGCGCCGTAAGATCAGTATACTATGTGATAAAGCTCAAGAAAATGAGAACCGCCCAGAGTTCTGCATCCGAACTATAATTATCATCCTATCATACAGGATCGTCAAAAAAAGGTAAGTACACGGTATTTTCTCTACCATGCACTTACCTTTTGTATATTCCTCAGAACCCAGTTATTGAACCTCAAATGAATTTCATAGTCGATGCTGATGATTCACTGGGCTTTTTATATTTAGAAACGGATTTTCGAACAATCGCTATTGTACAATCAATGGTACAACCTTACCTGCATTCACATCAATCAGCCCGTGATCGGTAATTTTGAGCGCTGGACTCACGGCAAGGGAATGGGTGCTAATCGACATAATCGGATTATAATGCACGTAACCGAGCGACAACATCGCAGCCCGCAATTCCTTCACTTGATGGGATACAACAGCCAGCGGTTCCTCGGTCAGAATACCACCTACCGGAAGCTCCAGATGACTGAGCACCTTGCCATCCTCAACAACGCAGAATCCTCCTTGGCTCGAAATAACCTTGTTAGCTGCTATAATCATATCTCGGCGGTTACGTCCAACGACGAGAAGATTGTGATTGTCGTGGGAGTACGTTGTCGCGATGGCACCGCGTTTAATCGTATCTCCACCAATCAGACCATGTGCATGATTACCGTTCACCCCATAACGCTCAAAGGTGGCAATCTGCCCATATTCACTCTCTTCCCACAAGAGCTCATCTCCCACTACCTGTATCTGAGCAATATGTTCTTCCACAAAGGTTGAGCCGTCCTTCACCATCATCACCCGGCATGGGTACGAGGATTCACCCGCATGGTCTTCATTCGCCTTCGGTGTGTCTTCTGCCTGAATCGCATCTAGAACACTATCCGTACCTGCTCCTGAACCACTAACTTTGGGATCGGATAAACGAATTGCAAAATCCTCTTCACCAAGCGGCTGCAATTGCACACTATGATAGAAATGATCTGGGAACTGCCCAATGATCCGTTCTTGTGCATACGGTTCGTAATCATCGTAAGCCTTACGACCTTTTTTGTAGACCTGATCAATACGCAACATTTCAAGGTCGGACAATAGGACATAGTCTGCTACCTTACCTGGTGCGATACTGCCACGATCCGTCATTTTCATCCGAGCTGCAGGAGTGGA
This sequence comes from Paenibacillus tundrae, assembly GCF_036884255.1. Lineage (NCBI taxonomy): Bacteria > Bacillati > Bacillota > Bacilli > Caryophanales > Paenibacillaceae > Paenibacillus > Paenibacillus tundrae. Next base: position 6,091,928 of record NZ_CP145605.1, read on the forward strand.
TGTCGCCGCGTAAATCGCATCTTCTGGGCGCATTCCCATACCAATCGCTTTACGTACAAGATGATCCAGATGTCCTCGCTCCACCAGGCTGTCAGGCATAACATCATCTGTCACGAAACAGAAATGCTCCTTCACATCATGCTGAATGAGATACTCCATCACTTCCGGTGTCATGGATTTCTCCTGGATTTCAATAAACATGCCCGCAGCAATACGAGCCTGTAATCCCTCAATACTCTGATGTGTATGATCCGAATCAACCCCAGCATAGATCAGTTGGTGCAGATCCAGACCTAGTAGCTTCGGTGTATGCCCCTCAATGACAAGCTCGGGGTAGTTCTTCCGAATGTGGCGAAGAATCTGATTCGTTTTGCAGTCCGGGTCGCGAATGACGTCCACATAGTTCATAATCTCACCCAGACAGATGATCTCTCCGGTTGCCAATAATGTATCCATATCTTCGATCTCGATGGAACCACCTGTCGTTTCCATTGGAGTCGCAGGCACCGAGCTTGGAATCGCATAGAACATGTCCACCAACGTCTCCCGACTTGCCGCCATCATCTCCTGCACACCTTCCAGACCGAACACATTAGCCATCTCATGTGGCTCAGGTACAATGGAAGTCACCCCAGAGCGGATCAGTCCGTGTGAAAATGTAGCCGGCGTCACCATCGTACTCTCAATGTGCAGATGAATATCAATCAACCCTGGGATCATATAACGACCACGTGCATCGATGACTTCATCGGCATGAATGAGCTCCGAGCCACCTGAACCAATATATAGGAATCGGCCGTCCAATACAGCGACGTTATTAGCTTCGAATCTTTTATAATAACTGTTATACACATTTACATTCACAATTAGTTGATCTGCACGCATCGGCATAATCTCCTTCTTCACAAGCATCTCAGTGTGATCCGGATGAGCAGTCCACCTGCAACATGCTGCACTGCACTTTTATGTGCGGTACCGCACTACGATGCACCTTGCCCTAACCGGATTCACCGCTAACATGCCTTCTTTGCTGCTTCACTTCCTGTTGCTGTCAAACCACATTCAATGACTACTCCACAAGCACAAGTTTATCCTGTGGGAAAATAAGACTCACTCGCTGTCCGCTAAGATAAGGCGTCTCCATCTCTTGGTTAGCTGTGAAGTCGCCAAGTTCCGTCTCAATGACATACTGATAACTACGACCGAGGTACGTACTTACCTTCACGATGCCTGGCAAAGCATTTGCAAGATCCGCGGATGTGTCTCCACTCACGATCAGATCATCTGGGCGAATCGCCCCTTTGCGAGCACCGATACGAGCTGTACCCGGATGTGCGGTAGCATTAAACGTACGGCCTCCGGCATGCAATGTAATCATATCCCCTGCATCCGTGCGATCTGCAAACTCAATAAAGTTATGGAATCCGATAAATCGTGCTACAAACTCCGTTGCCGGATATTTAAAAATCGTCTCTGGGCGGTCAAGCTGCTCGACCACGCCTTTGTTCATGATCGCTACCTGATCGGAAATCGAGAAACACTCCTCCTGATCATGAGACACATAGAGCGTAGTGATGCCAAGCTCCTGCTGAATCCGGCGAATCTCGACCCGCATGTTGAGTCGTAAGTTCGCATCCAGATTACTGAGGGGTTCATCAAATAGAAGCAGATCCGGCTCAATTACCAGTGCGCGGGCAATCGCCACACGTTGACGCTGTCCACCGGACAGCTCTGTTGGATAACGTTTCTCGAATCCAATCAAGTTAACCACTTCAAGGATGCGCATCACACGTGAGGAGATATCCTTGTCCTTCACTTTGCGCATCCGCAGGCCGAAGGCCACATTGTCATAGACAGACAGATGCGGGAACAGCGCATAACTCTGAAATACAAATCCGAAGTTCCGCTTGTTCACCGGAACCTTCGTGTAATCCTTGCCGCCGAACATAAACTTGCCCTGTGATGCTTCCAGGAATCCGGCGATGAGGCGCAGCGTAGTTGTTTTGCCGCAACCGCTCGGTCCGAGCAGGGAGAGCAGCTTACCTTTTTCCAGCTCCAACTGAAAATCCTTCAGGATTGTCTGCTTATCGTATGCCACGGATACGTGGTCTAGTGTCAGCAATGCCATAGCGTTCTGCGCCTCCAATTAACGTTTAGTAAAGTATGAAAATCCGCCCATGATCCGTTCGATCACGAACATTAAGAGTCCTGTCAGTACCATCAGCAGCACGGAAATGGCTGCAATCGTTGGGTCAAAATAATTCTCCACGTACGTCAGCATCTGAATCGGCAATGTACTTACACCCGGGCCAGTCATGAACACGGAAATATCCACGTTGTTGAACGACTCCAGGAAGGCAATCAGCACCGCCGCGAGAATACCGGAGCGAATGTTAGGCAGCACCACCTGAAAGAACGTTCTTAAACGTCCCGCACCCAGACTAAGTGCCGCTTCCTCCACTGCAAAATCAAAGCTCGACAGACTTGAAGCAATAACGCGAATGATAAACGGAAGCATAATAATCGTGTGTCCAATCAACAATCCCAAATACATTGGAAGGTGATAGATCACAATCAGATATTTCATTAACGTGAAACCAAGTACGATTCCCGGAATCAATACCGGCGATAGGAATACGGCATTCAGCAATGATTTGCCTTTGAAATCGTAACGACTGAGTGCATACGCAGCCGGAATCCCTAGCACCAGTGCCAGCAAGTTCCCCAGCAGGGAGATAATGATGGACGTCTGGAATGTGCGGAGGAAACCGCCTGTGTTAAAAATATTTTCGTACCAGCGGAAGGAGAATCCCTCCGGTGGGAATTTGAGTACCGTTCCCGGTTCAAACGAAGTGACCGATATGATCAGAAGCGGGCCCAGCAGAAAGATAAAGACCAGCAGACTGAACAGGCCCAGCCCGATATGTTTCTCCCGCATATGTCTACCCCTTCGGATTTAAAGTTTTGGCCATTTTGTTCATGACACCGACCACGACAAATGTAATCACAATCATAATCGCGGCAACAACTGAGGCCAGATACCAGTCGTTGAGAGTCATGGCGTTCTGATACAGGAACGTGGCAATTACCCGCTGTTTGCCTCCAAGGAGGGCAGGCGTTGTATATGCTGTCAGACTGCCGACAAATACAAGCACGGCTCCGATGACAAGCCCTGGCACAGCCAGTGGGAAGACAACTCGGCGAAATGCAGTGAAGCGGGATGCACCCAGGCTTTGTGCTGCTTTGAGCAGATCACCATCAATGTTCTCTAGTACGCCGACCAGGGAAATAATCATGAGCGGCAAGAACAGATGTGTCAGACCAATCATCATCGCTGCTGGCGTGTACAAAATATCCAGCGGCTTGTCCACGATTCCTAGGCCAACGAGTGCGTTGTTGATCAGCCCTTTGCGTCCAAGGATAATCATCCAACTGAACGAGCGCACAACTGGGCTCGTCAAGAGTGGGAAGATCGCTAGTGCCAGCAAAATGCCTTTGCGGCGCGGCGCTTTCCGTGAAATATAATAAGCTGTCGGGAATCCGAGCACCACGCAGACAATCGTGGTGACCACACTGACCTGCAGGGTGGTAAGCAATATTTTCAAAAAGTAAGGGTCTCTGAAAAAATGCATGTATCCTTCAAACGTGAAGGAGTTTTCCTGAAAAAAGGTCGACCCGATCGTCAGGACAATCGGAATGATCATGAATGCCGCCAAAAATATGAATCCCGGCAGCAATAGCCAGTAGATTACTGATTTTTTCATCGTTCTACTCCTGACTTTTAAAATGGTTATATTCCCACGTTTCATTGGTGTACATTTCGTAAATAACGTTCTACGTTTGTCGCACCAGTCGTTCCGGATACGAATCGTTCTTCCGATCGCTGTTATCCCCAGATTTATTTTGATGTTTTGTTAAAGGGTATAATCCGGGGATAGCGTATGCTTCCGAAGTAGCTTTCTTACAGAAAGCTTTTAGGCGAGCGCTTCGCTTCTTCAGAATCGATTTCGTCTCCTCCACTACCAGCGAATACGTAAGGAAATATTTTCGAATAAACAGCAATGCCGTGAAGATCATATTTACGAATTTAATGCGTTGATAAACAGTTCAAGGAAGCTTTCCGCATCTACCGTTTCGCAGACGAGGGTGTTGGGCTGTTGTCCTAAACGGTTTTGGAAATCGCACACCATCTGACCGTCGCACAGACGGCTTGCGGTTTCGACATCCACGTAATACGACTTGCGTCCAACCAGTTCCGGAGCGAGTGCTACGCCAACAGCCAATGGATCATGCAGCGCACATGCTCGTACACCGTTCATTTCTTCGTACCGTTTGATATAAATTGCTGTGCTCTGTGCCACATAATCGCGCAGCTCGGGATCAGTTAACCGTGCAATAGCTTCTTCATTCAGCAACGTCTGGCGTGTCACATCCAGTCCGACCTGTGTAAGCTTCTCAATTCCTGCCTGCACAACGATGCGTGCAGCCTCTGGATCGGCGTACGTATTGTACTCCGCTACTGGTGTCACATTTCCATGACCCCGTACAACGCCACCCATGAAGATGACTTCCTTCAATAAAGAAGGCAGCTCCGGACATTTCATAAGCGCTAGCGCCAAATTCGTGAGTGGTGCCGTCATAATCAGGGTGAGTTCACCAGGGTATAATTTAGCCTGCTCCACGATAAAGTCCGGGCCGAATCCTGGGTCTGCCTGCTTGGACACTGCCGGATCAGGCAGCGCACCGCCCAATCCATCCTGTCCATGCACGCGATGCTCATAATGAGATTTCCGAGTCAGCGGACCCGCTGCCCCAGCAATCACCGGAATGGCAGGTGCACCTGCCAGCTCCAGTATTTTGCACGTATTCTCCGTTGCCTGCGCTAGAGATACATTGCCGCAGACGGTTGTAATGCCGAGAATATCTAGCTTCCGGCTTTTGACAGCCAGTAGAATCGCCAGCGCATCATCAATACCTGTATCTACATCCAAGATGATGGGATTAGACGCTTTACTCATCTATGCTCCACTCCTTGTCGTTACGTTTGTTTTATTGAGCAATCTCACGATTCCAACGATCTGTCCAGCCTTTAGCTTGTTGGTTTACAAACTCCATATCCAGCTTGTTCAGCTTCTCAACCACGTCTGCACCGTAAGTCACACCTTCAGCTTCTTCAGCATTCAGTTCTACTTTTGTGTTTACTGGAGAATCCACTTTAGCTTTAGCTGATTTCGCTTGAACGTCCTGACTGAGCTGCCAGTTGATGAATTCTTCTGCCAGTTCTTTGTTTTTGCTGCCTTTAACTACGTTGATTGTATTCATAACGGCATAAGCACCCTCGCTAGGTGTTACAAACTTCGCATTAGGTACAGCTGCTTTCAAATCTTTGAAGTACATCTCCATGATCGGTCCGCCTGCAATCTCTTCTTGGGAGAACATATTCACATACTCCGAAGTTTGCGTGTAGAATTTCACGACATTCCCACTAAGCTCTTTCAGCTTCGTAAATGCAGCATCTTCATTAAACGTATCATTACCTGCAACACGGGATGCTGCATCGAGTACCATTGGGCCAGCGGTTGCTGTAATGTTCGGAATCGTTAGGTTATTTTCAAAAGCGGGATCCCACAGATCACTCCAAGAAGTAACTTCTTTGGCAACCATGTCTGGGTTGTACGCAATCCCCAATTGTCCAACGGTGTAAGCAGGGCCGTATTCTTCACCAAGTGGAGCTTGGGCAATCTCATAGATATCATTGATGTTCGGAATTTTGGAGCGGTCGATTTTCTCAAACAGGCCTTCGTCAATGCCTTGCTGTGCATAGTAGTCAGACAGATAGATCACATCTACGCTGGATGTACCCTGACGGATTTTGTTCAAGCGCTCAGCATTGTTGCCCACTTCCAGCACGATATCTACATTATGTTCTTTTTCAAATGGACCAAATACTTCTTGATTGAAGAAATCCTCCGAGAAACCCCATGTTGAGATAACCAGTTTCGTTGGAGCTGTTCCCCCATTGCCTGATCCGCCTGTTGCATCATCCGTGCTGCTGCCACAACCTGCAAGTAATACCGAAGTCATCGCTACTGTCGCCAAACCACTAATCCATTTTTTCATCATGATCCTAATCCCCCTGATATGTGTGATATAACAACTCAACCATTAAGTTGAACTAGCTTGATAACAAATATTACGTAGAAAACAGAAAGAACCTGGAGAAACGAAGTGTTCGCCTTTATCACAAGATTTCTCCCTTATATAAGGGAATAAAAGAAATCTGGGGATAACAGCGATCGTAAGGTCATTCTGATTTTCGGAGAAAATAATTTGTTATGACAGGGCTAATTCAACTTAAAAAAACAAAAAGAAAAGCATTCTTGTGTGAACAAGAACACTTTTCTTCGTAAACAAAGGAAAGCGACACCCGTAGCCGGTACATCATCGGTTTCTGCTTCAGAATCAATCCAAAGACAGACGCCATCGTATGAAATTGTCAGAATCCATATGAATCTCAGACGCAATAATTGAATGCATCAACAGGAGAATCCCACTAATCCATCTAGGCTTGCTCCAAAATCACATTGGTAATGGCCCACTGCGTGGACGCATCATAATCCCTTAAAACAGCTTCAATTGGCAAACCCATGTGTTGCTCTAACTTCTCCCTGAATTTCTTCTTATATAAGACAGACATGCGGAAGTCCACTTCCAGCTTCAAGCCGGGGGCCTCCCCTTCCAGGGCGTCAGAGCGCGGCGAACGTCGGTGCTTCGCGAAGAAGGTAACAATATTCTGATCTACGGTCACTCTCAGGAGAGTTGTCCCGAAGCCGAACAGTTCCTTCGAAATTTCATTATAGTATTGGCACATCTTCTTCTTGCTCTCATTACTGTCCAGCAGTTCCATGAACTCACCTACATCATTTACTACCGTACATTAAACGTATTAACACGTCTGATTATACATAAATGTTCTGTATTGAGCAACCCAAAAGATGAACTTCACCTACAAATATCTCATAAAAGCGAACATTACATGAATTGAAACGTATTTATATCTGTACTTAACGTGGCTTAACAATGAATTGAAGGTGGTAAAAGTATGCCCGCAGACTACGTTTTCTATCCATTACATTCACTACAGAAAGAACCATCATACTTACGACGGACATAAACGGAGTCAAAGCTAAATATGATCATAAATACAAACTTCATTTTCACAAATCCCTTGTAGAATTCAATGGAAGTCATGGACAAACTTCCACATTAACCCTTAAAATAAGACAAAATGTCTAAATAAATGAAATGGAGGCTTATATCATGAAATGCCCAGTATGTAATCATGAAAATGAAAATGCTAGCTTTTGCGAGAGGTGCGGATCGAACCTGACCGAGGTTGCTTCGACTTCTTCCCCTGCTAGCTCTGCACCGAGTCAAGAATCTGCTGCTGCATCGGAGTCCGAATATACGCATTGGTCGAGTAAACAAGACTCTCCTAATCATGCACCTCAGGATTCCAGCTCGAACACATCAGCACCCATTCCAATTCGGCAACCGCAAGAACAGGCGCAGGCTACCGAAAATCAGGCGTCTGGTGATCAACAGAACAATCAATGGAACAATATGATGCAAAATGAGAAAGTTCAGCAAGCCAAAGAAGTAAGTAAACAATATGCATCTTATTTCCTTAGCGTTCTTGTCCGTCCTTACCAAGCTATGAAAACCGTTGGTGAACAGCATTCGTTAAATGGATGGTTAACCATGGCTTTAATTGCAGTTTTATCTTCTACATACTTCTTGATTTCTTTTAGCTCTATGGATATTCCAGGCATATTCGTAAGTGGATTCGTAAGACCACTATTGCTTACAGCCATCATGCTAATTATTGCGGTAGCTTTAATGTATATCATTTTGAAAGTAGAGAAACTTACGTTCCATCCCAAAATTCTAGTAGCCCAGTACGGAGCATTATTGGTTCCTGCGGTGGCTGCGCTCGTTCTGGCGAACGTATTTACGATTATCTCTCTCTCCTTCTCGATGTATTTTGTCGCGATTGCTTATATTATTGTGCTCGTAGGCATGAATGCAGTTGTGTTCCAATATCCATTGAACCGTTCCAAAGCCGTGATCGACAGTATTTATACGGTGCTCATCGCTAACATCGTGCTAGTCTACGTCGTATATCGTTTGCTCATCGAGACATTGCTTAGCATCTTGAGCTTGTTCTACTCTTCATTCTGGCGGTTGTAGTCGTCTCGAGGTAATCGATCATCAATATGACATTCCGAAAGGTTCTCTTGCTTAGGCAATGGGAGCCTTTTTGTTATAACTATAGAGCAACTATAGTGTGGAACAGAGCCTATGTTAAACTTGAAACTTGATTTCAATTTGAAAAAAATGTCGTGTATCTCGCACAAAGATTGCACGATCCACATGCTTACACTATAATGTGTAGTGTAAATTAGATATGGTTTTATTTACGTATTGGATATCTAAGGAAGATACCCATTCGTCTTTCGTTTTCTCATCTAATCTGCGGTACATCCTAGTGTACTGATCGGAAATAGAGTGTGTAACGCCATTAACACTACATAATGTAGTGTGATGAGTGATGATTTTATTTTAACGAAGAAAGAAGAGGATATTTATGGATCCACATATGGATCACATGCAGATGAATCACGAGGCGGGCACATCCTATCTGTGGCTCATCATCGGTGCAGTCATTCTGTTGTTGTCTATCATCGCCTACGTCTGGGCTTCACGCACGCAAGGCTCAATTGTTGCCCATATGAAGAAGGATGAAAGAGCCATCGTGAAAAAGAAAAGTCGAGTTATCCGAACCACAGCACACGCTATGCTCGGAGTATCCATCGTTGTGATCGCTCTCTACTTCATGCAGGGCGCATTCACCAAATACAATATTGCTGATCTGAACGCCAATGCCACCATTGATGTGACGGACGACCCGTATTATGGAGCTAGCCATACAGAAGAACCAATTAACTATGAGATGACCATTCCCACCTCAGGGCCACATAATCCACATGATATCAAGTTTGGGTTCTATACCGACTTCCCTGGCTATCCCTATCTGGTACACAATCTGGAGCATGGGGATATCATTATTTATTATCGTGAAGATGCGACTGATCAGCTCAAAGATCACCTGAAATACCTAACCAAGTTCCGTGAAGCAGGCGCAGGGATCCTTGCCGTTCCTAACAAGGACATTCCCGAAGGTAGCGAGGTCGTTGTGACTGCCTGGACGAAGACGATGAAACTCGCCACGTTTAACGATGCGAAGGTAGGTGCTTTTATTCAAAAGTACATTAATCAAGGGCCAGAGAAGATCCCAGCTTCAATTCGCCAAGGCGGGGGAACGATGTAACATAATATAGCTTCAATCTAATCAGAGTAAACAAGCTCCCGGATGAACTGCATTCGGGGGCTAATTCTTTATCCCTGAAATGCCGATATTTGAAGGTGGACGGCTACTTCATGGCACCTACCTTTTTTGAACACGCACATGAAGCCAGCACGTTGAATACAGCAATACACATACATATTCGTTTTATCCATGTTCAACCCAGCACAATGCACGTCTGACCCATATCTAGAAGGTCGTGTTCAATATCGATCGATAGCTACAACCGTTTACCGCTAAAAAGGGGGAGTAATACAACTAATGAACAGTTTGTTTATGCGTATCTTTTTGTTTTTTTCATGCCTCATGCTAGCGGCTGGAGCCGTGCTTGGTGTGACGATGTACCGTTCATCTGCTGAACTTGTTGAACAATCCATGGGAATGCAGGCTCAGGCGGTTGCCGAACGAGCGGCACAATCCATAGACGTGACTCAATATGCACCACTCAGTACGGGACAGAATGAAACTGCCTATTACGGAACCCTGCGCGAACAGCTTAGCCAGCTGCGTGAAGCCAATGGATTGAAATATCTGTACACTCTTGGTAAACGAGAAGAGAATGGAACAGCCACGTATTATTACGTGGTCGACGGTGCGGCTGCCGACGTGTCGGAGGATGATTTTTCGCCCTACGGATCAGCAGAGGATACTCATTATGAAGGTATGCTTCAGGCTTTTGCTAATAACGAGTCTGTACATGGAGAGCTCACCCAAGACGAGTATGGGGCAACCATTACTGCCTATGTACCGATTCACGGTACCAACGGGGAAGTACTCGGCATTGTAGGTGCAGACCTAGACTCCACGGCTGTCTATGAGCTGATGACACGTAATCGCATGACGATGATCTGGACAGCACTTGTCATTGTCTTGCTCAGCGTACTACTTGTATATGGATTCGCTCTTTACCTGACACGCCCTCTCGTCAGACTTAAGAAGATCATCGCCCAAGTAGGAAAAGGCGATCTAACGGTCGATGTAGAGCTAGGACGTAAGGATGAGGTCGGTCAACTTGCTACCGAGTTCAAACATCTCGTCACCGATACCCGCAATGTGATGGCTGGTATTCGCCAAAGCTCGGATTCCTTGCTCAAAGCCGCCGAAGGTGTGTCTGTTCACTCTAGAGCAACGGTCGAAGCCAGCCAGCGGATCGCGAAGCACACAGACCATACGGCTCAGGGAGCCGCTGAACAGGTTGCCCGGGCAGGTGAAGTTACCATTGCCATGGAGGAAATCACACGTAGCATGCAGCATATCGCTCACTCCGCGTCGCTCGTTGCGGGTGTATCTCAGGAAACAACCCATAATGCGGTACAAGGGCAAGCAAACATTAACACTGCGATTGATCGAATGGACAAAATTCATCAGGCCAATACGCAAATGTCCGTATCCACCTTACAGTTGGAGCAATACTCCAGCAAGATTGAATCTGTAGCTCATCTGATGAAGGGAATTGCGTCCCAGACCAGTTTGCTTGCCCTCAATGCCAGCATTGAAGCTGCTCGTGCCGGGGAACAAGGCAATGGATTCGCCGTGGTGGCTTCCGAAGTGCGTAAGCTCGCCACCGAATCTGAACAGTCTTCCCTGCATGTGTCAGAGCTAATTGCTGAAATTACGCGCCAAACTCAAGTCTTATCTGACCATATGAGCGCAAGTACAACCGAAGTCCAGTCAGGACTCGTCGTTGTTCAGGAAGCGGGACGTTCGTTCACCTCAATTCACTCGGGAATTGATACGATCAACGAGCGTTTACATGAGGTGTCCGCAGCTTCAGAACAGCTATCTGCCAGTGCAGAAGAAATCTCAGCTTCCGTCGAAAATATGGAGCACATCTCGCGTGAATCCTCATCCAGCATTCAAGAGGTGTCTGCCGCAACTGGCGGCCAATTGCAATCGATGGGTGAGATCAGCGCGTCTGCCGAGAGTCTGCGTGTGTTGTCCAGTGAACTGAACGGACTGATTGCCCGCTTTAAAATATAGAGCGGGACAACAAGCAATGCATTGGGCGCTGTGCCCCCAATGCGAAATAAGCCGCTCAGCAGAGAAAGGAATTCCTTCCTCTCTGCTGAGCGGCTTATTATATTTATTAGCTGGAGACTAGCCTATCGGCTGCTTGAATTAATAACGCTGCGGAGCAGCTTTTTTGCCGAGATCCGTCATATACGTAAAGAATGCTTCTGGATCCGTATCGTACACCAATTGTACCGGACGTCCATCTGCCTGTTCTACGGTACGACCTTGGCTTGGCCCATCCGGGATCACGATGCAATTCACCGTTTTCTTCTTCACGATATCTTCGCGACCTACGGAAGCTGTTGTCAGTACATCCCACAGATAATAAGTGGAGTTCGTTTCACTATACACGAGTGGAGGACAACCTGCATAACAGTTACCCAAGAAGTCCACACCCTCGAAGCGACGCTCTGCCGCCCAGCGGTTACGAACTGCTGGAGTGAGAGGCACTTTGTTCGTGCTTTCGAGTGCAACCAGATCAATCTGAATGCCGCTTTCCCATACACGATATGCCGCCTCTGGGTCCCAGAATACGTTCCATTCTGCTGTACCGTCATGTTCTGGTTCCTCGACGTTACCCTTTTCAAACGTACCGCCCATCCACACTAGTTTGTCGATTTTCTCTTCGATATCTGGTGCTTCATCCAGCGCACGTGCAAGATCAGTCAACGGTCCAGTGAACAGAAGCAATGTTTTGCCTTCTGTATTGCGAACCTTCTCAATCAAGTGCTTATGTGCAGGAAGAGTGGATAATGGAGCTTCCATTTTGCCAGACTCGTTCAATACTGGAAGTGCATCTACATAGAAGGAGTGCAATCTCCATGCTGCCGGGAATGGGTTTTTCCCTCTTGAATTCGACTTGGACACGTCTACGGAATATGTTCCGAAACGGTCGATGATTTTGCGGCTGGCGTCCGTTGCCGGCTCCAGATATCCATCTGCCGGAATAACAGATACCCCGGTTACATTCACATTGTCCATCTGCAGAAGCATGAACAGCGATACGAGGTCATCCACACCGCCGTCATGGTTAAAGTACACATTAAGTTGATTCGTCATGCTAGCTTTCATCCTTCCCCTGGTTGTCTCATTGATGTTGATTACATTCGGCCCATTCTAGACCAACGTTCACTCTATTATGTCCCAAAACTTGTGTGTACGTAAACCTTCCTACCTGAAGAGAGCGCTATTCACCCTTAGATCTACCGCATAATTTACAGTTCCACCAGTCCATCATAGATTAGTTATATATTGAAAAAAAGAATATTTACACGTGCCACTCCGATGACAGAATAACTTTCCGATCGCTGTTTACCCCCAGATTTTTTTGATTCCCTTTTCCAAAGGGAAAATCCGGGGATAGCGTATGCTTCCGATGTAGCTTTCTTTCAGAAAGCTTTCAGGCGAACGCTACGCTTCTCCATGTTATTTCTGTCCTCTCCGTTTTCGTGTGAATTTTATTAAATATATTCATAATAATTTCAAAAAAACATGGACAGCGGTTAGATCGTAACCGCCATCCATGCTATATAACCGAATCATAGGATAGAGATTAAACCTGCTTCTCTTCCTGTTTTTCCGCAATCGGAACATATTTACCTGGCCAGAATGCCCATTTACCTAGCAATGTCGTAATCGCCGGTACCATGAATGGACGCACCAGGAACGTATCCAGCATAACGCCTACAGCCGTAATAATCCCGAACTGCACTAACACCTGGATCGGCAATGTTGCCAATACCGCGAACGTTCCTGCCAAGATCAGACCCGCAGAGGTGATAACCGATCCAGTCTCGCCTACACCTTCCTTAATGGCTTGGCGAAGTGGCATCGTTTTGCGTTTCTGCCAGATGCTTGAGATCATGAAGATGTTGTAGTCTTCACCTAGTGCCACAAGGAACACGAAGGAATACAGCGGAATCGCTCCTTGAATGGCATCAGCTCCAAGACCGTAATGGATAATAAGCCACCCCAGTCCCAGTGCTGAGAAGAAGGATAGAACGACAGTTGCAATCAAATATGCCGTTGCGACTACAGAACGCAGGTAGAGCAGCAATAACAATGTGATCATGCCGATGACCACTGGAATAATGATCTTAGCATCGCGCTCTCCAGCTACTTCAATGTCATATTGCTCAGCCGTCTGGCCATCAATCCATACGTGCGTATCGGCATTCGATATTCCCGCATCCGTCAATGCCTGCTCAGCAGTAGCTCGCAAATCAGGAATGTGCTGCATTGCTTCCATTGAGTACGGATTCAGATTGAACTCTACATCATAGGCTGTAATGTTCGCATTCTCCGCACCCTGCTGTGCATCGCCAACTTTGCTTACATAATCGAGTGCTTCAAGTTTGGATTGGAGATCCGTCTCTTGACCCTCAGCATCAATGATAACTTTCACTGGAGCCAATTCCCCTTGGGAGAACTGTTCTCCAATAACGGTGAAGCCTTCACGAGAAGGAACATCTTCCGGGAAGGAAGATAACAAGTCATATGTGAATTTAATCTGTGTTGAGAACACCGCTAGTCCACCTAGGAGTACCAGAGTAACTGCCAGCACTGTCCATGGCTTCGTAACAACTGTACGCCCGATCCAGCTTTCTTTCACTTTGCGTGGAGCTGGAGCTGGTTTGCCTTTTTTCTTAGCACGTTCTACTTCCATCTCATGTGTACGCGGTACGAACGGGTAGAACGACCCACGACCGAAGATAGCGAGTAAGGCTGGAACCAGCGTTAGACTTGCAATAAACATGATGAAGATGGACAAACTGAATGGTACGGCAAAACGGTGATATGCCCCATATTCAGCAAGTAACAGTACAAGCAAGGCCGCAACGACAGTGAAACCACTCATGGCAATGGCACCGGATGAACCCGTGATTGCCTGGAAGAGAGCTTTCTTTTTGTCCGGCTCATGGTAGAGAATTTGACGGAATCTAGAGATCATGAACAGGCAGTAATCCGTTCCCGCTCCGAATAAGAGTACCGTCATAATTGAAATGGACTGAGCATCAACGGTGATCCATCCTTGATCTGCCATGAATCCCAGAATCGGACTCGTCACCATATATGCGAACCCTACTGCGATAATTGGAATAATCGCAAGTACCGGGGAACGATATATCAGTAATAACAACACAAGCACGAGTATGACTGTTGCAATGAGCAGCGATACGTCAGCAGAAGAGAATAATCCACTGGCATCAATCGATATACCGACTGGCCCTGTAACGCGTGCGCTGAGTGAACTTGTATCATCAACGGCTACTTCAAACGGGTTCACTCCGAAGATTTCTTCCGTTTTCTCCTGCAGTGCATCGATGCCTTTCTCCAGTTGCTCCGCATCGGCTCCTTCGTTGAAGAAGAGAGGCATAACAAGCGTGCTACCATCTTCGGATAGTTGCCCTTGAATGGCCTGTGGTGGTAACTGATACAGCGGTACTACCGCTTGCTGCTCTTCCACAGGGTCTTGATCCAGTCGCTCTGTCAGCGCTTGAATCTGCTTAATATGTTCATCTGTGAGTCCACCAGCCTGATGCCATACAATTAATGCTGGCAAGCCTTCCCCACCAGGGAATTCTCGCTGAGCTACTACAGCAGCTTGAACAGATGGTTTGGAATCGCTCAGATCCTGAGCATTATTCGTTTCCCGATCATTCACAGCCGGCCAAACTAGACCGAGTACTACCGCTATGATGATCCATACCAGAAGTGTTACCCACTTACTTCGTTTGCCAGCAACCCAGCGGCCGTATCCCGAACCTTCTTGCATTGTCTTCTCATCTCCCTATCCTGATATATATATAGATTGATCTAAACTATTTACACTAGCCACTTCGACGACAGAATAATGTTCCGATCGCTGTTATCCCCAGATTTTTTTGATTCCCTTCTCAAAAGGGAAAAAATCCCGTGATAAAGGCGAACACTTCGCTTCTTCAATTATTTCTGTCCTCTCCGTTCTGGTGTAAATATTAGCTCAATCTATATAGAACTTATTATAGAAATGAACCGTGGGTCATTGTATAATCGAATTAATTATATATACCGGAAGGTTAATTATGCAATACTAAATTTATGAACAATTTTGAACAGTAACAATTTACGTAAAGAGGTATACAAAATGAACCCTAAACAACGTACTCCCCGTTCACCAGGCAGACCAAAGGCTGGCTCTGATCAAGCATCAACTCAGTCGAAAATTCTTATGACGGCATCCAAGCTATTTATGGAACATGGATATGAACCTGTATCCCTGCAACAGATCGCGTCCCAATGTCAGGTAACCAAAGCATCGATCTATTACCACTTCTCCAGTAAACCTGAGCTGTTCACGACAGCTATCACACGTATGATGGCTATGGCGATGCAGCAGACCGCACGTCGGCTAGATGAGCCCGGATCGCTGCGACAACGGCTTGGGAATGTAGCTGAGGTGAAGATGGAGCAATCTC
The DNA here is from genome assembly GCF_036884255.1 of Paenibacillus tundrae. Taxonomy (NCBI): domain Bacteria; kingdom Bacillati; phylum Bacillota; class Bacilli; order Caryophanales; family Paenibacillaceae; genus Paenibacillus; species Paenibacillus tundrae. The sequence continues at coordinate 6,107,825 of NZ_CP145605.1, forward strand.
ATATTGATACAGAAACGATGATGCGCGAAGCCGAAACCTATCTGAACGAAGAGCAGCTTACCCAGATCCGTGCAGCGGAGATACAGATCTATGAGGTGCTGGCTGTACATTTTCAGCGAGAAATGGATCATGGATACCTCCGCCCTGCGAACCCCATGTTGCTCGCTCATGCATTTACGTCCCTGCTTATGCTTGCGAACCGGGAAGATGTGCGCAACATGCATGCAAGCATTGCGGAACTTGCACAGCAACTTGTTGGCTTATTTCTGGATGGGGCTGTTCAAGAGAACTAAGATGAAGGAGAACAGTTCCATGCCTCCGCAAGTGCTTCGATCCCATAATCAATATGGGCTGCTTCTATACCCGCGAAACCGATGATAAATTCCTTTTTGCCATCCTTCGGACTGTCGGCATCTCCCCATAGATACGCTGTAGAACTCACTTGTACACCCTTCTCAGCCGCTGCACGTACCAACGCAGTGGCTGTCTGAGATGACGTTATACGCAATACCAGATGAAAGCCTGCACTCTGTCCGCTAATCTCAGCATGCTCGCCAAAATGTCTGCGGATGGATTGAACGAGAAGATCATGTTTCCGTTTGTAGAGGTTTCGCATTTTGCGGATATGCTTGCCAAGCTCCCCTTCACGCATGAATACTTCTAACGTTCGCTGGATGAACCGGGAAGCCGACTGTTCAAACAGGACGTCTCGGTACATCTCTCGGAAGCCATGCATTAATTCCATTGGAAGGACCATGTAGTGTACACACAAGGTCGGGGCAAGCACCTGGGAGAAACCGCCCATATAGATGACACGACTATCCTCGCGCAGTCCTTGCATCGATGGAATTGGACGTCCATGATAACGAAACTCGCCGTCATAATCATCCTCAATGATGTAGGCTTGTTCCCGCTCCGCCCAATCTAGCAACGCTAATCTTCGTGCAATAGGCATTGTCATGCCCATCGGGAATTGATGGGAGGGCGACACACCTACTAGCTTCACTCCCGCACGTTCCAATGCTGTGATATCCAAACCTTCATCATCCAGTGGAATGGGCACAACCTGATAACCATAATGGCGGAATGTACCCGGCAACAAGCGATAACCAGGACGTTCAACTCCAATCGAATGAACACCACCCAACTTCAGTAGCGTTTGTACAAGCAACGTCATTAACAAGTGCTGCTCTGCACCCACCACGACCTGTTCTGGCGAACATCTCACACCACGGAACTGCCCAAGATAGGTGGCAATCTCACATCGTAACCCCCATTCTCCTTGGGGATCACCATAAAACAACAACTTATCCGCCTCTTCGCGCCAGATTCGATTCGTATATTGCTGCCATTTGGCATACGGAAACAGACTAAAATCATTGCGTGACATATGAAAATCAAACTCCATATTCTTGACGGGGCGAATTGCAGCTTGATCCGAGTCTGGATATTGGCGTTGATCCGGCTTGATCTCATGATGCAAACTATCATCCATCGGAAGCTGAATCGCCCCGTACCCATCCATCAAAGCACGTACACGAAAGCCTCTACGTGGCTGGCTATACACATATCCTTCTGCAATCAATTGCTGATATGCCCATTCGACTGGAGTCGAACTGACTCCCAGCATTTCGGCCAGTTTACGAATGGAAGGCAGCTTGGTATTCTCGGCCAATTCACCACGCATAATCTCCCGTTTGATATGATCCGAGAGTTGAACGTAGACGGGCCTGCTCGTGTTCTCCTCCAATATCGGCATCTGCTTCATGATTCCATACACCTCATCTGTCCTGCTTGAATTTTAATAACTGCACATTTTGCAGTATACAGTACTGGGATATACTCAGGGGAGTCAGTTCACAAATAGGAGGAATAACCATGTCTCAATCTACCCAATCATCATCACATATCCCACGTCTTCTAGAGGGTGAGCGTGTCTATCTACGTCCATTTGAGCAGAGCGATGTAGATACCTATTTTCCAGGGTTATTCAACAGCGAGACTCGCCGGCTTACGGGTACACAAAATAGTTTTACACGTGCACAAGTCGAACGTTATGTAGAGAATGCAGCCCAGGATGATTCCAGGCTCATGTTGTTGATCGCTTTACAAGAAACGGATCAAGTCATCGGTGACATCGTCCTGATGGACATGCATAGCAAAAATCGTAGCGCACATCTTCGCATTGCCATCGACAACGCGGAGCATCAAGGTAAAGGTTATGGTAGCGAAGCCATGCTGCTTATGCTTGATTATGGTTATGGCATATGCAATCTGCATCGGATTGAGCTTGAGGTGTACGCCTTCAACGAACGCGCCATCCGGACGTATGAAAAGCTTGGGTTCCAGCGTGAAGGAATCAGCCGAGACGTGCTGTTCTATAACCATCAGTATCATGATGCCATACGCATGAGCATGCTAGAAGAAGAGTATCGAGAGAGGTACTGCGTAGATCAATCTTAGAGTAGCACCCATGATGTGCAATAAAAGAAACAGGGATATTAATATTCATCTCCGGTCAGAAAAGTCAGATGACCCGCCGACACCGACAGTTCGGCGGGTGTCTTCATATATAATTCGCCATCGGTATCTGCCAGCATAGGCGTTGCAGTCTCCAGCTTCAAGCTGGCTGCCTTGAAATAACTGATGCTCTCATGCTGAGGCTGCCATTCTCCTTCTGGCTTATGGGTTAAAATCTCTCGTAGCAAAGGGATACCTGTATCATGGATAATGAGCACATCCAGTTTACGGTCTTGGAGAGAGTTGGGTGCAAAGGGCAACGCGTTGGTGCCCAGAAAACGCCCGTTCGCAATATAGATCATAACCGCTTCACCCTGCATCTTCTCCCCGTCTGCCTCCAATTGATAGCGGAATGGCTCTGCATGACTTATCGTTTGTAAGGTGCTGATGAAGTAACTAATCTTGCCGAGTGCACCTTTTAATTGATCATTTATATTTTGTGATGTATCACTGATTAATCCGATTCCATAAAAGTTCGTAAATACTCGGTCATTAGCTCGTCCAAGATCAATAGACACCTGCTGCCCTTTCAACATTTCCTGCGCAGCTGTTTCCACATCTGGAGAAATGCCTAGCGAACGCGCAAAATCATTACAGGTACCTCCTGGCAATATGCCAACAAGTGGAGGCTGTTTAAGATCGGCTAGCCCATTCACGCATTCATGAACCGTACCATCACCGCCAAGAATAAACACAACATCGAACTGCTCCCCACGCTCACGGCATAGACGCTCACCCTCCCCAGGCTCGTCCGTTCGAACCATAACAAGTTCGCGAACTGCTGGCGCTAGTATGCCTGATACAATGCCTACTGGATCAACCCGATTAGCTTTTCCCGCGTGCTGATGATGAATTAACAAGGCTTTGTTAAACTCCATCGCTATTCCCCCCATTCTAGGATATGTATCGACCTATTAACCCTTTACCCGTTGAGATGAAAAGTGTAACTTCAGCTAAACACTCATTATCGTGTGTGTGCAAAATGGAGAACTCTTATATGCAATGGATAAGCACTACTTTTTTTGCTATGCTCATGTATGAGAACAACACTTGTTCCGCAATTTATTGAAAATAAGCTATATCATTGCATTCCTAAAATTTACAGTGATAGAAGTACCATTCAAACTCGTTCAAAACGGTTATATGTATACCATAAACGAATGGAGGGATTGCTATGATTCCAGCAACATTGGAACAATTGGAGCAAGTTCGCAAAGAATGCCGCACCATGGTTCGAAAAAGAGCCACTGCTTCCTTCGGCACCACACTCGTTCCGTTGCCTGGTACAGATGTGCTCGCCGATGTAGGAATGCTCATGCAGCTCTTGCCTGCCATTAACAATAAATTCGGATTATCACAAAAACAGCTCGAAGGCATGGATCCAGAGACCAAGTCCATGATCTACGGATTCGTGATGTCCATCGGCTCCAAAGTGATTGGACGAATGGTTACCAAAGAACTGGTAGTCCAAATCCTGAAGCGCATTGGCATACGTGTAGCTACCAAATCGGTCGCCAAATTTGTGCCGCTCGCCGGTCAAGGACTGGCTGCAACGCTTAGCTATACAGGAATGCGCTATGTTGGGAACAAACACGTCGATGACTGCTATGAGGTCGTTAAACGTATGATTGAACAACGCGAAGCCATTCCGGGGGAAATGCCTCCTTCTGCGCTGAGTACATCGGATAAGGATGAAGTCACGCTTCAATTGCATGACTCTCCAGAAGACACGGAAGAGAACAATGCTAAGAATAGCACAGTTACGGGTAAAGCCAAGCAAGACTAGTATATCAATAGTCTAACCAACGAATTCATGCATGTATGTTGTATGTTTCAGGTTGAATGGAGCTTTAATGGAAACATTATAAGCTGAAGCCAAACAAGACTGAGCTCCCACTAGGGTTGCTCAGTCTTGTTTGGTTAGTGTGTTTCTTTATATATCAATGATCTAACTTAACTAGCTTATATCGCCTGCGGCTGTTGCTCTGCGAACTGGCTATTATACAGATCCGCGTAGAAGCCCTGTCGATCCATTAACTCCTCATGGTTACCCTGCTCAATGACGTTACCGTGATCCATCACGAGGATGAGATCCGCACCACGAATGGTGGACAATCGATGGGCAATGACGAAGCTGGTGCGATCCTGCATCAGATCATTCATCGCTTTCTGAATGAACACTTCTGTCCGTGTATCGACACTACTTGTTGCCTCATCCAGAATGAGGATTGCCGGATTAGCCAGAATCGCTCTAGCGATCGTGAGCAGTTGCTTCTGTCCTTGGGAGATGTTCGACGCTTCTTCATTCAACACCGTATCATACCCGTCAGGCAGAGTTCGAATGAAATGATCGGCATGCGCGGCTCTTGCAGCCTCATATACTTCCTCGCTCGTTGCCCCTTCACGTCCATAAGCAATGTTGTCACGGATAGTTCCGTTGAACAACCAGGTATCTTGAAGCACCATCCCAAATAAGCTACGCAGCTTGCTACGCTCCATATCCTGAATGTTCACACCATCAATTTTAATCTGCCCGTCCTGTATTTCATAGAAACGCATGAGCAGGTTGATCAATGTCGTTTTACCAGCACCCGTTGGCCCCACAATAGCGACCGTCTGACCTGGCTTCACATCAATGTTCATATTACGGATGAGTAACTCATCGTCTTTGTATCCAAAATTCACACCTTGGAAAGCTACAGCACCTTGTGGTTGCTGTAATGCCACAGGTTTATTTGACTCAGGCACCTCTTCTTCTTCATCCAACAATTCGAATACCCGCTCTGCCGAAGCAATGGTGGATTGAATAATGTTCGAGATGTTGGCAATCTGGTTAATCGGCTGTGTGAATTGACGTGAATATTGCGTGAAGGCAAGAATATCCCCGATGGTAATTGCGCCTCGTGTAACAAAGATCCCGCCCACGACACAGATCAGAACATAACCTAAGTTACCGACAAACGACATCAGCGGCATAATAATCCCCGAGATAAACTGGGCTTTCCAGCCTGATTCATACAGTTCTTCGTTCACCTTTTCGAACTGTTCGACGGATTGATTTTCACGACCAAATGCTTTGACGACCTTATGTCCTGTATACATTTCCTCTACGTGCCCATTCAGCTCACCGAGTGATTTCTGCTGTCCAGCAAAATGCTTTTGTGAACGGGAAGCTACAGCAACCACCACAACAACACTCAGCGGCAGAGTTAAAAGGGTAATCAATGTCATCCACGGACTAATGGTGAGCATCATAATGATGACCCCAACAATCGTAACAACCGAGGTAATAAACTGCGTCAAGCTCTGTTGCAACGTATTACTTATGTTATCTACATCGTTAGTTGCCCGGCTTAATGTCTCCCCGTGAGTACGGGAATCAAAATATTTGAGAGGCAAGCGTCCGACCTTCGCACTGATCTGCTCACGCATGTCGTACACAACACGTTGTGCCACGCCAGCCATCAAGTACTGCTGGACATACATAAATGCAGCACTGAACAGATATAACCCCACAAGCAGATACAACACTTTGATTAATGCAGGAAAATCAACACTTGCGCCTTGTACGCCCTGATAAATGGCAATAGCGCCTTCACTTAATATATTCGTACCTTCTGCCATTATTTTGGGACTGATAATACTGAAGACGGTACTTAAAATGGCTGCGATAAGAACCCCTAGGAGCCGGAAACGGTGTGGATGCAGATAGCGAACCAACCGACGTAGTGTACCTTTGAAATCCTTCGCTTTCTCCACTGGGGGACGCATTCCCATGCCGCCACCAGGAGGGCCGGGCACACCGGATTTGGGTGCCTTGCGTTCTGTACGTTCACTCATGCGATCTCCTCCTCTGTAAGCTGGGACGATACAATTTCACGATACACTTCGTTGTTCGCGAGCAGCTCTTGATGTGTTCCTGAACCAACAATTCGACCTTCATCCATGACAAGAATCCGATCAGCATCCATAACAGTGCTCACCCGTTGAGCAACGATCAGCACTGCCGCTTCCGTCGTCTCTGATTTCAGTGCGGCTCTGAGCTTAGCATCTGTCTTGAAATCGAGTGCAGAGAAGCTATCGTCGAAAATATACACCTCAGGGCGACGCACTAGTGCGCGTGCAATGGACAAACGCTGCTTTTGTCCACCCGAAACGTTATTACCACCTTGTGCAATCATGCTGTCATAGCCATCTTTCATCTCGGAAATGAAGTTCTCTGCCTGCGCCGTTTGAGCCGCATGCACAACCTCCTCCATTGTGGCATCGTCCTTACCATGACGGATATTCTCTGCGATGGTTCCGGTAAACAGCACTGCCTTTTGCGGTACAAATCCAATAATCGCTCGTAAATTCTCCTGTTTCAGTTGACGGACATCCGTCCCATTCACTCGCACAGTACCTTCGGTAACGTCATAGAATCGAGGAATAAGGCTGAGTAATGTTGATTTACCTGAACCCGTACCACCGATAATTGCCGTGGTCTCCCCAGGACGAGCCGTAAAAGAAATATTGGATAACGCAGCATTCTCGGCACCCGGGTAACGGAATGTAACATTATCGAATTCAATCGTTCCTTGAAGTGCATTCATCTTACGCGGCTGCGTTGGATCACTAAGATCTGGCTGCATATCAAGCACTTCATTAATCCGCTCTGCTGAAGCCGATGCTCTTGGAATCATGACAAAGATCATGGAGACCATAATGAGGGAGAACATAATCTGCATCGCATACTGGATAAATGCAATCAGTGAACCAATATTCATATTCCCGCTATCAATTCGCATACCACCAAAGTATAGAATGGCGATCATCGAGAAATTCATAACAAGCATCATGATAGGCATCAGTGTTGCCATAAGAACATTGACCTTAATGGAGACATCTCTTAGATCGGTATTGGCTCCATTAAAGCGAGCACGCTCATGTGCTCCACGATTGAAAGATCGAACAACCCGAATACCCGTTAATTGCTCACGTAACACCAGATTGAGTCGATCAAGCTTCTTCTGAATTTTTTTGAATAGTGGCAGCCCCTTCGAACCAATCAGTGCAATGGCACCACCCAACACAGGAAGCACAACGAGGAAAATGGTAGATAATTTAGCATCCTGGGATATCGCCATGACAATACCACCGATACACATCAACGGAGCCATAATCATCATACGCAGCATCATCGTTAACACATTCTGAACCTGTGTAATATCATTCGTCGTTCTGGTGATGAGCGAAGCTGTACCCATCTTATCGAACTCCTGCAGGGAGAAGTTCTCTACATGGCGGAACACTCTGCTACGAAGCTGTTTGGCAAATCCACCTGCTGTGCGTGAAGATAGGTAACTGGCAATAATGGAACAGGCGGTTCCGGCAATGGCGATGAGTAGCATAAAGCCACCGATTTTCCAGATATAAGGAATGTCTCCTCTAATGATCCCTTTATTCACGATGTCTCCCATCAGGGTAGGCAGGTATAGTTCAGCCAGAGACTGCAACAGTACCAGACCTAGAATGAAATAGACGGAGATTTGGTATGGCTTCAGCATACGAAACAATTTCATCATGGCGTATCGTCTCCTTGTTCATTTGCTTCTGATTCTTGGGGAACCTTGCTATCAAAGAAGGTGTACACCTTCGTAAGCAACGCAGCTAACTGAAGGCTCTCTTCCTCGCCTAGATGCTCGACAAGCTTGTTGAAAATTTCCATACGCTCTTCATGAGCAGCCCGAATGATTGCACGGCCTGCCTCAGTAATCGTAATGCGCACTGCACGTCGATCCTCTGGATCCATCGTACGTTCAACTAACCCTTCATCCTCAAGTCCCCGTATGACGGGTGTAATGGTTGGTGACTTCACACGTAGCAAAGCACTGATCTCCGAAACCTTCAGTCCCGGATAATTGGATTCGAAGGAGTGATTGAAATCAGGCGGATTATCCTGCCAATTCAGGCGTTCTCCCGGATGCATACCGTGAAGCAAACAACCCAGCACCATAATTTCATTGTGATTGCGCCCATGCGGTTTATGTTGTCTCCATTTGCCCTTATTAAACTGCATGATGGAATATAAAAGCTTCTGAGCGACCGGATCTATGCCAGCCATATGGTCTTCCTCCTTATCAGGCGATACCTGTTGAATTCAATTACCGTAGTATACCTATTATATAGGTCTACAATTAAATAGATGACCAATTAATTAGGTAACCTAATTATATTTCCGACAAATATGAAAGTCAACTCTGTTCTATTTTGTTCCAAAGCACCAAAAAACCACGGCGTAAAATCGCCGTGGTTGGGAAATGTAATTTTGATTGCGTACGTTAATCGTATGTGTCCAATTAGCTCTGGGATGCCGAAGCCGTCTGTAGCGCAGGGGAGAACGGGAAGTACTCCTTGGCATTGTTGTAGGCAATCCCTTGTACGATCTCACCTAATAGCTCCATATCTTGTGGAGCCTCACCCTGCTCAGCCCACTCACCGACTAGATTACATACTAAGCGGCGGAAATATTCATGCCGAGTGTAGGATAAGAAGCTGCGTGAATCGGTCAGCATGCCGACAAAACGACTGATTAAGCCCACGTTCGCAAGTGCTCTCATCTGAGCTAACATGCCGTCCTTGGTATCATTGAACCACCAAGCTGCACCAAGCTGGATTTTACCTGGAATGCCTCCACCTTGGAAGCTGCCCATAATTGCAGCGAGCACTTCATTATCACGTGGGTTCAGAGAATACAGTATCGTTTTGGGCAGTGCCTGCTCTTGCTCAAGCGCATCCAGTAGACCGATCACCGCCGAAGAAAGTGGTGTATCGTTCACGGAATCATATCCGGTATCTGGCCCCAGCTTCGCAAACATCCGACTGTTATTGTTACGAGCGGCATTGATATGGAACTGCATTACCCAGCCCCGATCGGCATACAGCTTCCCTAGGAAGGTTAGCGTGACCGTCTTGTACTTATCCTCTTCTTCACGAGTGACTTTCTGACCCGCAAGGGCTTTGGCAAATATAGCGCCTGCTTCTTCACGTGTTGCTTCACCGAATGGAACATAATCGAGCGCATGGTCAGACACACGGCCGCCAACAGAATGGAAGAATTCCACCCGGGATTCTAGTGCGGCAAGGAAGGAATCATAGTCTTCAATTGCGGTGTCTGAAGCCTGAGATAGCTTGCCCACCCATTCGGTAAAGGTATCGCGATTTAACTCCAGCCCTTTGTCAGGACGGAAGGAAGGTAACACAGCCGTTTCGAACCCTTCGATCTCCTTAATCTTGAGATGGTATTCCAAGGAGTCACATGGATCATCCGTTGTGCACACCACTGTCACATTGGACTTCGTGATTAAGTCTCGTGCACCGAACCCTTCACTGTTTAGCTTCGCATTTACTTTCTCCCAGACGGATGGAGCACTCTTCTCGTTCAACACCTCATAGACGCCGAAATAGCGCTGCAGCTCCAGATGAGACCAGGCGTACAGCGGGTTACCAATCATCATCGGTACAGTTTTGGCATAGGCCAGAAAACGATCGTAATCCGTAACACCTTCTCCGCCCGTAATGTATTGCTCTTCAATTCCGTTTGCGCGCATTAGACGCCATTTGTAATGATCTCCATATAACCAGGCTTCTGTGATGTTGCCAAAGGTCTTATTCTCATAAATCTCCTGAGGACTGAGGTGGCAGTGATAGTCAATAATCGGCATATCTTTGACGTAGTCCTCATATAACCTTACCGCCGTTTCGTTGTGCAGCAGAAATTGTTCATCAAGAAAAGATTTCATGTATCATGCACGCTCCCTTTAGGTGAGTTTACGTTCATATGGGTTCACTTCCCACCTTGTACGCTACACTGTTTGACACCAAAGTTCAATATAAAATGATAGCGTTATCAAAAAAGGTTGATTTAGGCATATGCGTTTGAACAAGGTATACTAATTTTAATCACAATTATGCTGATCTGAAGATCGCATGTAAGGAGATGAAGACATGAAAATTACATTTCTCGGTACAGGAGACATGTTCAGTGTAGACCAACATCATAACAGTGTATTGGCTGAATTCGGTGACACCCATCTGGTGATCGATTTTCCAGAATCGAACGCGAAGGCATTGAAGCAATATGGCTTCCCGATGACAGATATACATAACGTCTTCATTACGCATTTGCACGAAGACCATATTAACGGGGTACAGATGCTTGGATACTATGCTCAGATTGTGGGTGACCAGAAGCCACGTCTGTTTATCCATGAAGAGCTGGTCGATCCGCTGTGGAGCATTCTCTCTCCGGGTATGCGTTATACGACAGATGGGGAACGTACGATGAGTGATTATTACGATGTGGTTCCACTACCCGATGGAGGAACGTTTGAGCTGGGCGGTGTTACGTTTGAAACTTTCCGTACGAAGCATGTACCGGGCATGGTCAGCAATGGGCTGATGGCTAAATCTTACTTCTATTACAGTGCAGATAGCACACTTGATCAGAAACGTGTAGAAGAGGTTGCCGAGGATGTGCGGCTTATATTCCATGAATGCCATATGCATGACCTCGTTATCAAGTCGCATACCTCATTGAAGGATCTGGAGCAATTGCCCGCTCACGTTAGAGCAAAGACCGTGCTCATGCATTATCACGATGAATATGCGAATGCCGACAAACGAACTGAATTCAATCAACAGCATGACCTACGAATGGCGGGTACACTGGAATCGTTCGAGCTTGATACGTAGATAAGTATAGACAATTGCGTTTTTCTTCGAGCTTACCTTTCCTATCATCAACACGCCAGCCTGCTTATTAAAATACATGCTACCCCGACACGACACTTGTCTTCCATTCCAATGCTGTACTGGAGCGAGACAAGTGTCTCTTCTTATTCATTAGAGAGTGACTCCATGTATGCCTGAGCCTCGGTAGACGGTTCTGCTTGGATATAAAAATAATCTTCCGTTCGTTTGTCATCTGAGCCATACGAAATTTTAATGTACATATTCTGATAGTCAGTAAGGGCGCTCCGACTGATATCTGCCTTGGGCTTCAATATATAACTCCGACCTAAGCTTAATCCGAGCGGTTCCTTATTCGGTTCTAATTTGGTCTCATAATCATTCGATGTATTGGTGTTCAGCAGATCCGGTGCGTCGATCACCTTCATCATAGCGGGTGCAAGCGTAAAGGATTGAATGACGTTGGCAAGTGGGATCTGCACATCATTCACAAGAACATCATAGGTGATCCGATCTCCATCTGCCTCATGACTCACATTAACGGTCGCTGTCAGTGTGTATTTCTCAGGCATAGTCTGCTGAAAAGAATCTCGATTGTTCTTGATACGCTCTTCGAGATCTCTCCTTTCACTATTTAGTGTATAGGAATCGGTGCGTTTCACCTGACCCATCGCCGAATCAGAGGTACATGCAGTTAAGCACAGTATGAGCAAGATCATACATAATGCTGTCCATATTTGTCTACTCAATACCCTTCCTCCCCGCATCTTCATTGGTGTCCATTTATACTTAATCCGTTTATAATTCTGGTTTATACTACCAAATTAAGGATATCATAATTAGACGAAGACGGGTTACTTTTTATGCGTATGACTATGTATGACCCACAACTACATCTGATCCTTTACTGATCGCCCATCACCTTCTTCTCTTCTCCTCTCTAGGCTCACACTTAACCAGCACAAAAAGGGCTCCACGCCAGCCATTCAGGCTAACGCGCAACCCCCTTCTACACTTAAGCTATAGCCCAAAAGTAAAGCAATTACAGTACTAACAACTAGGATGACGTTGAGGTGTGTTCCTCGTCTGGCAGAGCCCATACCGCTACACTTCCACCGTTAACATGGAACGTCGCCCAGCCATCTTCTTCAATTGTTACACTTTCCTCGCGGCTATGCGTAAGATCCGTCCAGACCTCACCAGCTCGATGTTCACCAATGAACATACGCTTCTCTCCATCGTCTCCGTTGGAGATCACCACAGCACAGCCGGAGCCCTCGAACTCCTCCGCGCCACGCCGTACCCATCCAATCGTATTCGCGTGGTCGAAGTAGTCTTCCTGCTCACCATACGCCTTATGACAGCGTGCATAGAGCAGAATGTCCAAGATCTCTTTTTTCCCTTCAACAGGTTCAGGGCCACCAATGCCGTAATAATCTCCGTAAAAGACTACAGGGTATCCATCACGACGCAGCAGCGTCAGTGCATATGCGCTTGGTTTGAACCAATCTCCAACCCAGGATTCAAGTGCCTCATGCGGCTGAGAGTCGTGGTTATCTACAAATGTCACAGCATGCGTAGGATGTGTGTGTACTAATGTATCTTCGAATATTTTGGAGAGATCGAAATCTCTACCCGCCAGAGACGCCTCATGCAATTTATAGTGTAGGGACACATCGAATAGATCGATCTGATAATCCACCGTATCCAAGAATTCCCGACAAGCATCCAGATTGGAGTTCCAGAACTCACCTACAATGTAGAAATCCTGACCCCGTTTCCGAATCATCTCGGCAGCGAACGCTTTGATGAACTCATGATTGATGTGCTTGATCGCATCCAGGCGAAACCCGCCACATTGCAACGTATCAATCAGCCATTTGCCCCACTCAATCATTTCCTCTTTGACTTCCGGATGATTATAGTCGATGTTGGCGAACATGAGGTAATCGTAGTTGCCAAACTCATCGTCGACATTTTCATTCCAATTCTTGCCCTCTTCGGCAATACGGAATACACCTGTGCGTTCTTGTCTTGCATCAAAGTCCGTTCCATTGAAATGCTTATAGTTCCATTTAAAGGAGGAGTACTGGTCTCCCCGCCCCGGAAAATCAAACTTGGTCCAGCCCTCGATCTCAAAAGGCTTAGATATCTCCTTCAATCGGTCATTCGGATCGACCTCAACAACTGGGAATACTTCCGTCTCGTCCGCACCTGCTTTATGATTCATCACTAAATCAACGTAGACGGCAATCCCACTCTTCTGGCACTCGGCAATCGCCTCTACCAGTTCTTGCTTGGTGCCATACTTCGTGCGTACGCTGCCCTTCTGGTCAAATTCGCCCAGATCGTATAGATCGTAAACGCCGTATCCGGTATCCTCGGCCGACACTGCTTTGGTTACAGGGGGTACCCACACCGAGTCAATTCCTATGGCCTTTAGCTCAGGAGCCATCTCGGCCAATCGCTTCCAGTGGTTTCCGTCTGCGCTAAGATGCCATTCAAAAAACTGCATCATCGTATGGTTTCTTTTCATTACAAACAGACCTCCTTTAGTGCTTACGAAGCGGACCTCGGAGTGTATACGTATCCCGTAGTTCGTTCGGTTGCTAACCAAGTAATAACCCGCTAGACCCCCTATTCAATCACGCATGCAGAAAAATATATACTCTAGCCATGCTATGACAGAGCGTCTGTAAAGGTCCGTGTTGCCTCTTGATTTTGTTTCATCTCAGCTTACCTAGCCTTATTCGGATGAATTAGCGTGTAGTCTCTCCACTCCTCCGGCAACAGCGAATGATACGGTTCCTGCGTGAACCGGTCGTCGATCAATACCAGTATGCCGTGGTCTTGCTCGGTACGAATTAGCCTGCCGCCTGCTTGCAGCACTTTGTTCATGCCTGGAAAAATATAAGCATAGTTGAACCCTCTTCGCCCTGTGCGATCAAAATAATCCTTAAGCACATTGTTCTCTAGACCAATCTGCGGCAACCCTGCACCGACCACTACAACGCCGTTCAGTCGATCGCCAGGTAAATCCACACCTTCGGCAAATACGCCGCCAAGAACAGCAAAGCCCAGTCGAGTTCGCTCCGGATTCGGCTGGAACGCGTTCAAGAACTGACCCCGCTCCTCTTCACTCATACCTTGTTCCTGCATGACAGCATCCACCTGGCTCCCTGCAAACACTCGCATATACGTCTCATGCACTTCACGCATGTACGGATAGGAAGGGAAAAAGACCAATAAATTATGACGCGGGCGTTCAGTAACAAGTTGATCGAGTAGCTGAGCAATGGCAAGCCGTGATGCTTCTCGATCCTTGTAACGAACAGATAATGGCATGAGGCGCACGTCTAACTGTTCGCGAGAAAATGGGGAAGGCACCTGTAACGTATAGTCCTCTTCCCCTGCTCCCAGCATATCCCGGTAATAGCTCATCGGAGATAGCGTTGCTGAGAAATGCACGACGCTGCGGAAACCTTTCGCCGTCTGACGAAGCAGGGCGGAAGGATCCAGACAGAACAGCTTAATTCGCACTTCACTTCGCTCACATTCTGCATAAGTCATGAATCGTTCATCATACAACTTGGCAATGCGTAGGAAATTCTGAGCGGTGAAATAGCCATCCAGCAGCAATTCATCTATCTCAGCATGCCCCAATCCTCCTTCCAGGAGACACTGCTCAGCAGCCATCACAAACGGTTCGAGCAATTCAATAAGCTCTTCCGGCATTTCCTGGTTATACAATTTATCCTCATCTCCGCCATTCTTGCGGATGGTTAGAAGGTACGTATCCACACCACCGGCACGATCAGAGATGGCCTTAGCCGAAGGCACACTGCTGCCTAACTCTTTAAATTCTCTTTTTAGTTCAAGAAAAACAGACTTCACTAACTCAGCCGAGAACATATTCCGGCCACGATCCACTAGATTGTGTGCCTCATCCACCAGAACGACGGTTCTACGCTTCTGTTCCTCCAGCATTCGTTTCAGCGAGATCCGTGGATCAAAAATATAATTGTAATCACAGATGACTGCATCAGCAGCATAGGCTGCGTCGAGTGAGAATTCAAACGGACAGACGCGATGCTTGCGAGCATACTGCTCAATGACAGGGCGCGTCATTAATGTCTCATGTTCCAGCATGTCCAGTACTGCTCCATTGATACGATCATAGTATCCTTCGCACATGCTGCACTGTCCTGCATCGCAGGATTCCTCTTCTTTGAAACAGATTTTGTCCTTGGCGGTTAAGCTGA
The DNA here is from genome assembly GCF_036884255.1 of Paenibacillus tundrae. Taxonomy (NCBI): domain Bacteria; kingdom Bacillati; phylum Bacillota; class Bacilli; order Caryophanales; family Paenibacillaceae; genus Paenibacillus; species Paenibacillus tundrae. Next base: position 6,123,337 of record NZ_CP145605.1, read on the forward strand.
TCGCATGAATGTTTAATCCCTGAGCCTGCATTCGTGCAAAGGCTTCTTCAGCGGTAGCCCTTGTTGTCGTTCTTGCCGTCAGGTAGAACAGTCTTTCCGCCTCGCCCTCTCCAATGGCTTTCACCGCAGGAAAAAGCACCGACATCGTTTTGCCAATGCCCGTTGGTGCCTTCGCCATCAACCCCTTGCCCTCACGGATCGTCTGGTACACGGCTCCTGCTAACTTCCGTTGTCCTTCCCGGTATTTCTGAAAAGGGAACCCCAGCGCGCGTACACTAACATCACGCTTCTCTTCATACGCAGCAATCATCTCTGCATAAGGAGCATATCCAGCGATAACCTCTGCAGCAAATTGCTCAAGCTCATGCCTCTCCATCATGCGCCGGAATCGTCTCTCTTCACTATTCACTGTATGCACATATGTTAATTGCACCTGCATTCTCGGCTCATCATTCACCCTTGCATACATATAGGCGTACATGATCGCCTGTGCCCAATGCACCGGAAGACCTTCACCCAGCTCATCCAGAGGACCCGCAGTGGACTTGATCTCATCCACCGTTAGCTGCCCCTCAAGGCGGATGATGCCATCACAGCGCCCTTCAACAACATAGGTCAGGTCACCATGTTGAAGTTCTGCCTCTAGCACCACTTCCTTCTGGTCTTCCTCGGTATACCCCTTCTGAACTCGCTGGTGAATTCTTGTTCCTTCCTGCATGGACGCATTGGTGCGGAATCCTGGACGGATACTGCCGCTACGATACACATATTCCACCAAAGGACGTACCGATATTCGAATAGTAGTTGTCATACGATCACCCGTTCTCATAGTATTCTCTATACTTTATCATAAATAGACACATCCTCGTCTATCCATAATTGGACTCGTCCTATTTCGATGTGCTATGTTGTGGAAGATATGACTAGGGCATATTGAGAAATGTCCTATAATAAGGAGGCCGTTACGATGTACATTTATTTGGTTCCTTCCCCTACTCCAGATGCTCTTGCTGCATATCCACACCTCACATTGCGCAGTGAAGATGAGGTTCGAATCGCACTGGAGTCATCCGAACGATTGATGAACATTGAATCCGATGATCATGTTGCAGCCTATGAGGCTTTTGATGCCGCAGGAAGCTGGACAGGCGGTGGATTTGCTGTACTGAATAATATTCCTGTGACAGAAGACGGACGCGGCGACTTCGAGGAACGATTCAAAAACCGTGCGCGCAAAGTGGAAGAAGAACCCGGTTTTGTCGGTATTCGTGTACTTCGTCCACTTAAGGATGACACATATGTTGTACTTACGCTCTGGCAATCCGAAGCGCATTTCAAAGGCTGGCAGGAGTCCCAAGCCTATAGCCATGCCCACCGTAACCGGAGCACAAGCGAAGGGCTTACGGCCCAGAAGCCTAACATGTTTCCGCGACCTTCCTTTGTGACCACATATACCATAACGTAACTAGAACCAGATATATATTACGTGTTGTCCTGATGACCTCATCCTATTCGGATGGGGTCTTTTTGGGTTATGTAGACCTATATAGATTGAACAAGGCAATTTACACGAGAACGAAGAGGACAGAAATAACATGGAGAAGTGGAGCGTTCGCCTGAAAGCTTTCTGCAAGAAAGCTACATCGGAAGCATAAGCTATCCCCGGATTTCCCCTTTGGAAAAGGAATTCAAAAAAATCTGGGGATAACAGCGATCGGAGGGTTGTTCTGTCATTGGAGTGGCCAATGTAAATATTTATAGTTCAACCTACATAGATCCTTTTTTTGACATAGCAACCCTCTAGATAGGATAATACTTGTTAAACGAAACTTCGGAAGGGAAGGCGGTACGTTTGTCACGCAGTTCACTCACCCGGTTTCTAAAAGGACCGTTTATATGGTTTACCCTGATTATGATCCTCAAAAGCTCGCTCGCCTGGATCGTCATCTTCGATGATATCCCGCTGTGGAAACCCTTGCTCACGGAACTACCCATGATCTGGGCTTGCTTCTGTCTGATTGAATGGTTTGCAGCCAAACGGCGAATGTGGTTATACCTCGGGCTTAATCTACTGCTGTCAGGCATCTTCTTCGCCGCGATTATGTATTACAAATATTACGGTGTCATCGTCAACTATCATGCCCTGGCACAGGTGAACCAAGTTACGTCTGTTAAGAGCAGCATGTTCTCTCTGCTTGACCCATATTATCTCTTTATTTTCACAGATATCACTATTATCGGTGGCTTGTTAATCCGTCGTCGTATGAAATTCGGTAAACCGGAGCACCCCGCTGAGAAGCTGGTGGAACGAAAGACGAGAAGGCGGATCGCGTCCGTTGTTCTAGTCATGTCACTCGTCATAGGCATGCTTAACATCTATCCTAACCGAGCGAGTATGAGTGAGATTACCCAAGCAGAACAGATGGGCATTCTCGGCTACGAAGCCTTTACCATTCTCGCAGATCGTCCAGATCAGCCTGTGCCCATCAACCAGATTACTCAAGATCGAATTGAGGAACTGAAGCAGACAACCGATTTGCCGGCGATCAATCTATCAGGAGCAGCCAAAGGTCGTAATGTGATCATGCTGCAGCTGGAATCGTTCCAGAATTTCCTGATTGGACTTCAAGTGGATGGACAAGAAATCACGCCTCATCTTAACCAGCTGGTAAGGGATAGCATGTATTTTCCGAATTTCTATCAACAGGTTGGACAAGGAAACACGTCAGATGCAGAATTCGTGGTGAACACGTCGTTCTATATTCCGCCTAATGGTGCAGCAGCTACCGTGTATGCAGACAAAGCACTACCTAGCCTACCCAAACTCATGTCTGCCAATGGGTATCAAACGGCTACTTTTCACACCAATGACGTCCGTTTCTGGAATCGAGATCAGCTCTATCAGGCTCTAGGCTTCGACAACTATTATGATATCAATTACTTCGGTACGGATGATACCATCGCCTTCTCTGCGTCAGATGATGTGTTATATGACAAGACGCTGGATCAACTAGAGGCTATGCAGTCCGCTGGCTCACCCTATTATGCTCATATTATTTCAATGTCGGCGCACCATCCGTATCATTTGCCAGACAGCAAGATTAGTTTAGAATTGCCTGCTCGATACCAAGATACGCTGCCTGGCGATTATCTGATCTCCCAGCATTATGCTGACCAAGCGGTTGGGGAATTTATTAATGAGCTCAAGGAACGTGGACTGTGGGATAATAGTCTGCTCGTGGTATATGGAGACCACCTGGGACTTCCCATCTATTCCTTAGATCCAGAGGACGAAGTGTTAATGGAAGAAATCTACGGACGAGCCTATACTTCTGTGGACATGATTAATATTCCGCTCATCGTTAACGCACCTGGCATCACCCCTGCTATGCAGTTGGAACAGCTTGGGGGACAAGTGGATATTTTGCCAACGATTGCGGGACTTACCGGAGTATCTCTACAAGATCAGCTTCATTTTGGACAAGATCTGCTTCGAGAAGGAGGAAATCTGCTGCCAGAGCGATATTACCTGCCTTCGGGTTCTGTCCTGAATGATACTTCCTTATTCGTTCCTGCTACAGGGTATGGGGATGGGATGCACTATTCCCTTGCAAATGTGGGTAGACATGATGCACCTCGGTGGAATATTCCGGGCGAAGATGAGTTCCATCGTCAAACGGATGAAGCTTCAACCACGCTAAGTGGCTCATCCAGCTCTAACGAGCTATCCTCTGCATCTTCTGCCGGATATGTAACCAAGGATCAATATGACCGCGCACTACAGCTTATGCACTTATCTAATAGTTATCTGATTCAGTTACATGAGCATCATGCAGCGCAATAGCTAAACAGTTTTGATACAGAGCTTATGTATAAGTGACCCTCCCTCCGTTCATGGGGGATGGGTTGCTTTTTTATTTTATAGAGCAAAGCCAGAGCTTCTTGGTATTCATTCATCCATTATTCTGCCTTTATCGAGGATTCCAGTGGAGAATAAATGATATTCATTTGAAAATGTAAAAAAACAAAAAATAACCCGAACCCTAAAGAGTCAGGGCTCAGGTTATTCAACTCAATACAATTACAAAGGCAACAATGGAACGGTTGTACGTGCAGACAGTTTGTCCACCATTTCCAGCCATTCCTTCGGTTTGTTCGGCAATACCGCATAGTAACGATTCAAGAAATCAGCTACGAGGCTCGCTGGCAGTTCACCTTGGTTCTCGTCACTTGGCATGAAACACAGATCGAGTCCGCCTACAGCTTCGCCATCTCCTTGCCAGGATGGATGAACGTAAGGGAAGTCCAAGCGTTGGTAACCGAGGTGTGACAACACTTCACGGCGAACATACGGATTCATCGGTTTTATGCCACCAAACTCATGATCCTGATCTAGATAAGGATTGTAAATCTCAGCAAACATACCGAATAGCTCCTTGCCATTTGCCGCTGCCAGACTCTTCAGATCACGCTCACGATGGCGTGCAAGGAAACTACCGATGCCCAACCCTTCACGGCCGATAATCGTAAAATCAGTCATGGCCACGTTCCAATCCTCGTAGTAGCGGTATTCTGTAGCGCCCACCACACTACCTTCATGAACAGCAACGAACACCCGAATACCCGGATCTTCCAGCGGCTCTTCCCAGAGCGGGAAGTCCAATACTTCCTCTGCCGGGAAAATCTCTTGCATTAGCTTGTGCATCTGGGCAAACAAAGGGTCTTTGATCGATGTTATACGCGTAAATTCCATAAAATAATATTCCTCCTTAATATAGATGCTCTCAGGCATCTTTCGTAATCAAAAGCGGACTTTTTAAACAACCTCTATAAATGGGTTGCTCCACTCCATTAATGCGGCGTAATCACAAGACTCTTCATCATCCAGATAGTTAGCAGTGACACCTACCGGCATACGCCCACAACGGAGCAGGAATGATATCACCGGATCATGCAGCTCTCCTGCAACGACTTGCTCCAAATATTGCTCAGCAGACATCTGCTCTGCCACGAGATGGTATCCCGGCATTCTGCCAGCACCGAGCAGTCGATCCATCCCTTGATGAATTACCAATTGATACATCGCCTGCATCATTAACTGGGCAAGCCCCCATTTGCGATACTTGGGACGAACGCACAGATCCACGATGTACAACGTATTACCATCGGGCTGATGATTACGGATATAACCATCATCTGTTACTTCAGTCCACGAATGATTGTCCGGTTGAGCCGGGTTCCATTGTATTCGAAGTGACGTCATGGACCCTGCAAGTTCCCCATCCACTTCAATACAGATGGCTCCGTCCGCATAATGCGCAACATGACTCGCCAGTTGTTCATGGTTCCAGAGCAGCTCCTCCGGGTAGGGTGGAGGGAAACTCTCTGCCTGAATACGGATCAATTCATCAAAGTCGGCTTCCGCATACGTACGAATGACCGCTCTCACTGGCCTGCGCTGGCGATCCGGGCCGGTGATTCGTATTTCTTTGTTATACATGCTGACCGACTCCTCCTCTCAGGCAGTTCAATCTATTCCCAATCGGTATACAGATCTGTACGGCGGTCACGCCACGTGGTTACTGAGCCACGCTCACGTACTTCATACAGCAAGTCAAGATCCAGATCAGCGGTTACGATCATATCGTTATTGATCTCACCTTCAGCCAGAATGCCGCGTGGTGGGAAAGGTACATCGTTCGGTGTAATGATTGCAGCTTGTCCATAGTTGGCACGCATGAAGTCTACCGTTGGCAGATTACCCACCGTTCCAGTCAGCACCACATAGACTTGGTTCTCTACCGCACGAGCATGGCTTGTATAACGCACACGGTAAAATCCATGACGGTCGTCCGTGCAGGAAGGACAGAAAATCACATCGGCACCCTTCGCCTTAGCCATACGTACGATCTCTGGGAATTCGATATCGTAACAGGTTAGCATCGCAATGCGGCCTTTATCCGTGTCGAACACTTCAAGTCCATCCCCAGCAGCCATGTTCCACTCTTCCACTTCTGTTGGCGTAATATGAATCTTCGCCTGGCGGGCGATACGACCATCTGGATAGAACATGTGAGCCGTGTTATACAGCTTGCCTTCACGGCGAATGACATGTGTCCCGCCGATCAGATGCATGCCATACTTGGCAGCGAGCGACGTGAACAGTTGCTCATATTGCTCTGTAAAGCTTGGTAGATCCTCAATAGTTAATGCATTTCCTTGTTCGTCCCCAATGGACATTAATTGGGTGGTGAAAAATTCGGGGAACAGCACAAATTCGGTTCCGAATTCGTCAGCTGTCCGTATGTAATGCTCTGCCTGTGCAGCGAACTGCTCAAACGAGCTAATGGTCTGTAATTGATACTGTACAGCGGATACCCGCAGTTTCATGACGCCACCTCCAAGATTAGTTGAATCCAATTCATAACGTATCAACATGAGTGCGATGTAACTAGCTATAGACAAACTGAACCGTTGTAATCTATATCTAGCCTTAATTGACGCTGCTGAAGGTATTATGAATTGGATTCTATTCTGCTCTCATTGTAACAACGAAATGCCCTAATTTCTATTTTCATTTGTACGAGCGCCCTACTTATTCAGCATGGACTTCGTGAACCCAATCCACTCCCTCGTGGCAAAAGAAAGATACCGATCCTTCCGCCAGATCATGCCAAGCTGCCATGGGATTACAGGCTCCGTCACGGGGATGATTCGAACACGCATATGATCGACCTCTCGGCAAATGGTCTCAGGCAGCAATGCTACGCCCAGGTTAGCTGCCACCATCGCACTGAGTAGATCCCACTGGGAGCTTTCATAGACAACCCGTGGCTGAAACCCCGCATCCTGACATGCCGCAATAATGCGATCATGTAACGCAAAGTCCTCTCGGAACAACACAAATGCGTCTTGCTCCAGTTCACGAAGCGCAACCGATGGTTTGCCCGCAAGTGGGTGTGTAGGATGCACCAACAGATTCAGCTTCTCTTTTACAAACACAAAATGATCCAAAACCTCATCCATCGTAGGCAAAACAGCCACTCCGATATCAAGCGCACCACTAATGACCTCAGCCTCAACCTTTTTCGCTCCGTCTTCGAATAATTGAATGCTTACTTGCGGATATGCTTTGTGGAATTCACCAATAATCATTGGAAAAAAGCTGGATCCAACCATCGGCGGTAGCCCAATCCGCAAATGTCCTTTCTTCAGGTTCATCAGATCATCCAATTCGGACGATAGACTGCGGAACGACTTTTCAATCTCCACGGCCTGACGGAAAAAAACATGCCCCGCATCTGTCAGTTGAACCTTTTTGCCATAACGGTCCAGCAGGGTTACACCTAACTCATCTTCTAAGCTTTTGACCGTCTTACTAATCGTTGGTTGTGTGATGAACAAGACTTCAGCGGCTTTGGTGAAGCTCTGTTGCCGAGCGACCTCTAGAAAATATTGCAAATGGCGGATATCCATTGTCTGATTCCAGCCTCTCATAGATAAATGGAATAGAAAACATTCTTAATATGCATTTTACTCATGAAAGGAAGCAATGTAAAATTTGTGTTATCAAAGTTATGTTTCATTTATTTTCATAAAAAACGAATGCACCCACGTTGATCATATAAGGAGGGATTCATGTGAAGAAATGGGGTCTCGGCATTCTCCAAGTTGCAATCTTGATGGCCTTCTCATTGCTCATGAACCAGCTTGCTGGTGCTCTCCATCTGCCTATACCCGGTTCAATCCTTGGTATGGTTGTCCTCTTCCTGCTGCTTCAGACCGGAGTTGTGAAGCTTCGCTGGATCGAGGTCGGAGCCGCCTGGTTGCTGGGTGAGCTACTATTGTTCTTCATACCTTCCGCCGTCGGGATTATGAATTACATGCCTATGTTAGAGCATGATGGTTTGCAAATTTTATTTATCGTACTGCTTAGCACATTTCTGGTCATGGTCTGCACAGGCCTCGTTGCCACTCGAATTGCCAAACGAAAGGAGCGTCACACCGGATGATTGGATTCCTCTGCTTGCTGTTAACTGTCGGAATTTACTGGATTGCCAAACGCATGTATCGCAGCCTGCCCAAGGTCTATCTGTCTCCGCTACTCATTACGCCGCTTCTCGTCGTTGGTGTACTGCTTGCAACCGGCACAGATTACGCTGCCTACAGCAGTGGCGGTAAGTGGCTCAGCCTATTATTACAACCTGCAACGGTTGCCTTTGCGGTTCCGCTTTATACCTTTTTCCATATTCTCAAAAAACATATTTCCGAGATTGTCTTCAGTGTCATGACAGGCTCTGTCGTTGCCGTTCTCTCATCTGCTCTGCTCGCCAAATGGATGCGTCTTGATCCGGGGCTGGTGCATAGCCTTATCCCAAGATCCATCACCACGCCGATTGCCATGAATGTCTCGGCTACGATTGGTGGAATTCCGGCAGTGACCGCCGTATTCGTGATTATCACAGGGCTACTTGGCGCGACTATGGGGCCTTCGATCGTTAAAATGCTTCGCATTGATGGGGAGATTGCTCGCGGAACACTGCTTGGAACCGGTGCCCATGGAACGGGAACCTCGAAGGCATTTGAGCTTAGTTCCTTGACTGGAACCATATCAAGTATCTCCATGGTGCTTGCTGCGTTGTTCACTTTAGCCGTTGCGCCTATTCTTTCCAGTCTTATTTTCCCATAATAGATGGAATTATCCCTATTTTTTGAAATATTATTGTTGTATTAAAGCCCTTTCTTCCTTACAATAAGGACAGGTTTTAATTGCTAATATTGCGGGGGAGATGCGATGAAAAGAACCGGAATGAAGAGATCTCTGGACCGCCTTGGACGAATTGTCCTTCCCAAAGAAATGCGGGATACGATGGAAATCCATATCGGCGATCCTCTCGAGTTTTTCATTGAAGGGAAAGAGTTGATTTTGAGAAAGTACAAATCAACATTGTGTATTTTTTGCGGTGACGTGGATACGGAAATGTATTTCAAAGAGCAATTCATCTGCCGGACTTGTGCAATTCAATTAAAACACCCAGATGACACTCCCGACTGGTTCGTACCTCAGAACAAACAGGCTCCTGCACCCGTGGAGCGTCCTGCTGGCAAACCTGCTACTAGCTCATCTTCGGAATGGGAAGAAGGCCAAGCAGCTACAGGAACCGAATACCCGGATCTTCGTCCGAAAACGGCACGTATGCTGCAACAAATGAAGGAAATCGTTGAACAGAATCCAGGTTTGGCCCAACAGCAAATTGCCGAGAAGTTAGGCATTAGCCAAGGACGCGTCTCTCAGCTCAAAAAACTACTATAAATATAATGCATATATTATTAATATTGTTTGGAGACCTTCCGATTCCGGAAGCCCGTTTGCAAGAGAACCCGTTGATTACTGTGGGTTCTTTTTTTTGATTAATACATCCTATGGATTGGAAAGGAATCGTATGGATAACATTCAATATTTATCTCAATTCAATCTCATGGCCTGCCTATCTGAATCCGATCTGATTGAAATGGACAGCATGACGTCGATCACGACCCTCCCCAAAGATACATTAATACAAACTCCCGACCAGTTTAAAGAAGGGTTCTATTTTGTGAAAAAGGGAACCGTCCGTCTATACACAAATAATGTAGAGGGCAAGCAGTTTACATTGGATATGCTGGGTGAAGGTAACGTGTTTGGAGAAATGAATGGCATTTCACTTGGCACTCGTATGCTGTATATCGAAACGACGGAGGAATGCGACATATGCCTGATGAACAGGCAGCGATTTGAAAAATTCCTTATTGAACATCCCCGATTTATGATGAACCTAATGAAAGTGCTGAGCGAGCGTATCCAAGACATGAGTGAGTTGACACAGAAGTTCGCACTGGGGACTCTTCATGATAAAATCATGCATAACCTCATTCGGCTCACTGCTCAGGTTGGATCAAGCGAAGAAGGCGAATACTGCCGAATGAATTGTGCCATCACTCATCAGGAGATCGCTTGGATGGCGGGAGCCAGCCGTGAGTCCGTTACCGTTGCGCTTCAGGAGCTTATGAGAGCAGGCCGCATTCTTACCGGATATAAGACTATATCGGTACATCGCGAAGAAATGGCAGCCCACCATCATAGAGGATATCATTTGTAAGGTGCATTACATCTCTAATCCTCCACACAATGTATCGTGTAGAGTAACTACACACTTTTAAGGAGGTATTGTAATGAACCACAATACAGTTCAGCCTGTAACTGAGGACATTCTTTTGCGAAAGGGTGCACGCACAGCCAAGGACATCCCGAAGCATGTCCTTCAGCTATTACAAGCTGGGCAGATTGAATCTGTTAACCTGACGGAATGGCTGGCGGTTGATCACCTGCTCTTATTTCAGCAGATTATTGTTGAATGGAAACTACATAACGAAAGCCATGAAATCATTGAACAGTTAGCTCGAATGAAGGAGCATCGTACGATGAAGATCATTCCCGCTATTGCCAGTGGATGGCTACAAATTATAAATAAACAAGATCTTCAGGACCGATCTTCTCTCTTCACCGCCCTTGCCAAGCATCGCTCGGATGGTGTACGTTGCTGGGCTGCATATGTCATTGGACTGGATTCTCGTCTGAATCTAGCAGATAGATTGGAGCGAATTACCCCCTTTGCAGCTGATCATCATTTTGGTGTGAGAGAAATCGCCTGGATGGCTGTTCGCTCACCTGTCACCGCCGAGCTGTCAGAAGCATTAGAACTTCTCGCCCACTGGGTAACCCATCCAGATCCACTTATTCGACGATTTGCCATAGAAGTGATAAGACCGCATGGTGTCTGGTCTAAACATATCCAGCAGCTAAAAGAGCAGCCTGATCTCGCCGTCCCCCTGCTGGAGCATGTCAGGTCAGATCCAGTTAAATATGTACAGGACTCCGTCAGCAATTGGCTGAACGATGCCAGCAAGTCCAACCCCGATTGGGTTCGTCTGGTATGTAACAACTGGGCCGAGCAATCGGATACTAAGCATACACGGCGTATCATTACACGTGCACAACGCAGTCTATAAACTGAGCCATTCACCATCCTTGTGATTAGCCTTTGCAGTGGACGGTTCTACGGACATAAATCAAAGAGAGGATTGCTGTAAGATAAACAGCAATCCTCTCTTTGATATGCCTATACAGAATTAAAGGTTAAGCCTGTACCGCTTCAATATCCGTATCTTCCATCTGACGCAAACTCACAATCAGAACAACAATATTAGCCACCAGTAGCACCGCTGGGAAAGGAATAGCCCCATATTGTCCATAGATCAAATGGCTTCCTACAGCTCCGATTAGGATAAACGTCAGTGCACCTGAAGTCAGAACCCGGCTACGTGGAATTAATAAACCAACCGCGCTCAGAAGCTCAACGCCACCGATCAGATACATGGTCCATTTTGGATAAGAGAAGCTATCAAAGGTCTGTACCATCATATCCGCACCCACAACCTTGTTATACCCTGTCATTACAAATACACCTGCAAGCACAACCAATAAAATGTAACCTAAAATTCTCATATGTATGTTCCTCCATTTTTATATGTCGTGTTGAATGTTGTACTAATCGTACTTCAATCTAAAGGTTTCTCCGTCTTCATTCTATGTAAAGGTTACCGAGGTAACTCTATCTTTCGCTTCAGCTAAAGGTGATCCATCCCAGCATAATTTATATGTATACATACAATACAGACTAAAAATCATTAACTTACTTTTATGAAGTGAGTATATAATAATAAGATTATTTAATCAAGTAATTTTTTGATAAATAGTGTATAATACGTACAAAAGGTATGTTACAGTATTATTAGTAGTAACTTGCGTTGACTTGATTGTCCTTTATTTTTGTTAGAGTGGCAGAGAGCCAATTCTTTATATACATGAACTATGTCATCAATCTTCCTTGAATCGAGGTGAACACGTTGAAATTGAGAAAAGTGAAGTCGCCAAGTCCCTGTCTGATCACACAAGCCATGGATATTATCGGTAAGAAGTGGGTGCTGTTGATCATGTATCAACTCTTATCCGGACCCAAACGGTTTACCGAGCTTGAAGCGGAGATGGCTATTAGCGGAAGACTATTGTCCGAGCGTCTGAAAGAGATGGAGACGGAAGGCATTGTCACAAGGCATATGTATCCTGAAATTCCTCCTCGGGTTGAATACGAGCTGACACCTAAAGGCAAAGCCATTGAGCCCGTCATTAACCAGATTTATGGATGGTCGTCTGAATGGTTGAAACGATAGCATCATCCCGTTGGTTAAATCAGCTTCTCCGTTACAGCAATTATCGTTATGAGTTTGCTTAGTGATTGGCTGAATGAATATGTGTAACACAAAGACGCCTGACTGCGGCTAGATCCTTGGATCACTTCCGCTGTCAGGCGTCTTTCATTACCTTTATATTCAACAATGTCAGTTTATTAGTACGTAGAAAATATGAGTTACACTTTACCGAGTTTTAATGCTCTTTAATGAGAAAGCTCCTTCAAGGGCTGCAATTTCACAGGCAATCCAGATTCGGCTGACGCTAATGCTGCGGTCGTAATCTCTTGGGTGCGACATGCATCTGCATAATCGGAGAGAATGCGTGAACGATCGCCTGTGCGAAGAGCGTGGATGAATGCTTCATTTTCCCGTTCATATGGATTATGCCCCGCTGGAATTTCTTGTCCAGCCATTGCATGACGAGCCGCACTCGGAAGCAGAAGACGTTCCGGTGTCCAATCCCACACACCTGCTTCTGTATAGAATTGTAGCCCTGCTCCGCCCTCACCATCGGGTAGTAAGCAAGTATTTGCAATGCTGGCAATCGCACCACTCTGCAACTTGATGGATACATTAGCTACATCCGATACCGTAACATGGTCGTGCTTCTCATGCATAATACGCTGCGCGGCAACAGCATACACCTCAGTCACTTCACCCGCGCAATACCGTAATAAATCCACAATATGTGTAGTCTGTTCTACGAATTGACCACCAGAACCCTCTTGTCTACGCCACCAAGCCACGCCAGGCATACCGCCCATCCAGCGTCCAAGCGCCATACCGACTGTCTGCTCTTGGATCGCTTCCCGTAGTACCTGAGCTGCCTCCTGGTATCTGAAGTGATAGCCTACAGAGGTTAGTAACCCCGTATTTTGTACCTGTGACAACACCTGTTTGGGGATATCCATGCCGGTGCTGAGTGGTTTCTCCACTAGGAATGGGATGTTACGACGTATCAGTTCAGCTTCTATTGAGCCATGAGACATTGGAGGCACACAGATGTAGACAGCATCTAGCTTTTCCCCATCTAACATATGCTCTAGCTCACCATAACCAGTAGCATCATATACGGAAGCCATTGCCTCCGCTTTCTCTTGTGTTGTGCCAAGAACGGCAGCGACACGTACACCTTCCATTCTTGCCAGAATATCTGCATGAACCTTACTGAACCAGCCTGTTCCAATGATTCCGATCTGCAATGTCATGGATGTATCCCCTTTCTAAATTACGCGCTTACATGTTCCATTCGACCCCCAGTGTCGAAATCCTGCCTTACTTTTTGCCAGATGCCTCCAGCAGCAAGCGATCCAGTTCCTGTCTGTATGCTTCTGTCTGTTCATCTGTCCACAATAAACGTTCGCTCATATAACGAATAACAGCGATCTTCCACTCTCGGACCTCGTTAATACGGAAAAATAAATCTCCTGTTCTCCTTACGAAGAAATCGGCAGGAGTCACCGTCATCTCTTCTTCTATTGCATACTTGAGCATTAACAACAGCTCCGGTGGTAACCCATGCCACTCGGCTTTTGTCCGTGGAGCCGGCATCCGATCATAGAGAGCGTCCACATTCGAGCCATAGGTACGTGCCAGCCGTTCAGCCGCACGACGCTCTAAACCAAGTGCAACGCCATCCTTAATCTTACGTTCTGCATAGGACTCGAATCCAGCAGACCCGCCCACATCGCCTCCAGAGATCGGCATCTTTTTGGTCAAGCATGCCTTAACCGATTGACCTGTTTCCTTCTCCAACTGCCGGGCAGCCAAATCTACGACCATTTCAGCCATTTTACGATATCCCGTTAGTTTGCCTCCAGCAATCGTAATCAGCCCTGAAGCCGATACCCAAACCTCGTCTTTACGAGAAATTTCAGAGGGATCTTTACCTTCTTCATGGATAAGCGGGCGCACCCCTGCCCAGCCAGATTCTACATCCTCTGCACGAATGCTCATCTGAGGGAACATACCGTTGATCGCATCGATGACGTAATCTCGGTCAGATTCAGAAATCAATGGATGTGCCGGATCATCCGTATAAACGGTGTCTGTTGTGCCGACATAAGTTTTGCCATCTCGTGGAACCGCGAATACCATCCGTCCGTCAGGTGTATCAAAATAAACCGCCTGCCTTAACGGAAATCGTGAACTGTCGAACACTAAGTGAATGCCTTTGGTCATCTGCAATGTCTTGCCTTCACGTGAACCATCCGCCTTACGCAGCTCATCCACCCATGGACCAGAAGCATTGATGACCTTGCTTGCCCGAAGCTGATAGGTCTGACCATGAATCTGATCCGTCGCTTGGATGCCGATGATTTGACCATTTTCTTTAATAAACCCGTCTGCCTTCACATAGTTCACAGCCTGTGCCCCATAACGTACCGCTTCCTTCAATACCTCGATGGTCAGCCTTGCATCATCTGTGCGATATTCAACGTAAAGTCCGCTGCCTAACAGTCCCTCTTTACGCAATAAAGGCTCCATGTCTGCTGTTGCCCCGGCATTTAACATCTTGCGCCGTTCGCTATACTTCACCCCAGCTAATCGGTCATACACCATCAATCCGAGGGAGGTGCTGAATCGACCAAATGTACCTGCCGTATAGATTGGCAACAACATCGGTTCCGGTGTGGTCACATGCGGTCCATTTTCATAAACGACGGCTCGCTCACGACCTACCTCAGCGACCATCTTCACTTCAAACTGCTTCAAATACCGTAGACCGCCATGAACCAGCTTGGTGGAGCGACTGGAGGTTCCCGCAGCAAAATCCTGCATTTCCACAACGGCTGTCTTCAATCCACGAGAAGCTGCATCTAGTGCAATACCCGCCCCCGTGATGCCACCTCCAATGACCAAGATGTCAAAATGTGCATTCGCCATGTCTTGCAAATATTCCGTACGATTCATCGCTGAGAAAGAAGTCGTCATCCGTTACACTCCCATTCATTCCCTATATTTTAGCCGCAAAAGAACAAAAAAAAGACCACGTCATTCGCTACAGCAATTGCTGAGCGGTACGTGGTCTCTCCCGATCTCCAGACATCATTTTTTAACTTGTAACCCAATCCTATCACACATTTTGAGTGGCGTGAAGTCCTGAAATGACACATTATTCAAAAAAATTTTAAATTTTTCATAATGACAAGGATGGATTTTCAATCTGATCCACTAAGGCTTATCTTTTCCTAATTGTGGGTATATGGTTTTAGTTACACAGGAAGATATCCCCTGTAATTTATGCATCATTTTCCACCATTAAATCTCAGCTTATCCATATGTTTAATGATAAAGTGCAAATACCCTTTTTGCCTATTGCCACTCATTTAAAAGCCATTGCTGCTGCAACCGCACGCTGCCAACCTGCATATAGCTCGTTTCGTTGCTCAGGTGCCATCACCGGTTGGAATTCTCGCTCCGTGTTCTCATGATCCTTCAATTCCTCCGTGCTATTCCAATAACCGACAGCAAGCCCTGCCAAATACGCTGCACCTAATGCGGTCGTTTCATTCACGGTAGGACGTTCGACAGGAATGCCCAGAATATCACTTTGGAACTGCATTAAGAAATCATTGGCTGCCGCTCCGCCATCTACTCGCAATTCATTTACTATAATTCCTGAATCGGTCTCCATTGCAGCAAGCACGTCTCTGGTCTGGTAGGCCAGTGCTTCAAGCGTAGCCCGGATAAAATGCTCTTTCGTCGTCCCACGTGTCAGACCAAATACGGCTCCCTTCACTTCACTATCCCAATAAGGACTACCTAACCCAACAAAGGCAGGCACCATGTATACACCATCCGTCGATGGAACACGCACAGCATAATCCTCACTATCTCGAGATGAACGCAGCATTCTAAGGCCATCCCGCAACCATTGCACTGCTGAGCCTGCAACAAATATGCTGCCTTCTAAGGCATACTCTACCTTACCATCAATCCCCCAGGCGATCGTTGTAATAAGTCCATGATCGGATTGCACAGGCTCTTCACCTGTATTCATTAACATGAAGCAGCCTGTGCCGTAAGTGTTTTTCATACTGCCCTTGGTGTAGCAGCCCTGACCGAATAACGCTGCCTGTTGGTCACCTGCCGCACCTGCAATGGGAATCTTATGACCGAAGAAATGATATTCTGTCGTGTATGCATACACTTCGGAGGATCCGCGGACTTCCGGCAACATCACCTTAGGGATATCTAGAATATCCAATATTTCCTCATCCCATTGTAATTCATAAATATTGTACATGAGTGTACGTGAAGCGTTGGACACATCGGTGATGTGCGTGCCTCCGCTAAGTTTCCAGATCAGCCAGCTATCAATCGTGCCAAACAGCAATTCTCCCCGTTCCGCACGCTCCCGTGCACCAGGCACATGATCCAGAATCCACTTCACTTTAGTTCCTGAGAAATATGGATTAATAAGTAGGC
Source organism: Paenibacillus tundrae (assembly GCF_036884255.1). Classification (NCBI taxonomy): domain Bacteria; kingdom Bacillati; phylum Bacillota; class Bacilli; order Caryophanales; family Paenibacillaceae; genus Paenibacillus; species Paenibacillus tundrae. The sequence goes on from NZ_CP145605.1 coordinate 6,140,059, forward strand.
CTGTTTTGCGATGGAAGAGATCGCCTAGCCCCTTCGTTTTTAGCTCATCACAGATCTCAGCTGTCTGTATGGACTGCCACACAACTGCGTTATAGATCGGACGCCCCGTTTCTTTGTCCCATACAACGACCGTTTCGCGTTGATTCGTGATTCCAATGCCAGCAATCTGGGCTGGTTTGATTCCACTTTCCGCGAGGCATGATGCCATAACTGCTAGGATGGAACTCCAGATTTCATTCGCATTTTGCTCAACCCACCCGGGCTTAGGAAAATATTGCGGAAACTCCTGCTGAGCACTATGCACAATCTCTCCGTTCCGGTTAAACAAAATGGCTCGGGAACTTGTTGTCCCCTGATCCAGCGCCATGATATATTTTTCCATCGAAACGACCTCCTATTTAATGACTATGTAAGCGATTCCCCAAAATGACGGATCAAGTCCGTATTGGACGTCGTAACAGCTGTTGCTCCGGCTTGCAGTGCAAGCTCCACCTCGTTAGCCGAACGAATTAATCCACCCGCAATGATCGGTATGCCTGTTCGCTCAGATACCTCCGTAATAATATGCGGAATAATGCCGGGCAGCACCTCTATAAAATCTGGCTGGGTCTTCGTCAGTAAGTGATAGCTCTTCTGCAGCGCATTGGTATCGAGCAAGAATATTCGCTGAATGGCCGTAATTCCTTTTTGCTTCGCTTTCTGTATAACACTTGCTCGTGTTGAGATCAGCCCTGCTGGGCGAATGTGCTGGCATAGATACTCCGCAGCGTACTCATCATTTTTGAGTCCCTGGATCAGATCAGCATGCAGCAATATTTGTTTGTCTCGCCGCCGTGCTTCATCCAGCAAGCTCTGAAGCTGCGCAATATGGGTATCTAACATTACCCCATATCGATATGGCCCTTCAATCATCGCTTCAAATTGCTTCATACTCTTGGCAGCTGGCAAAATACGCTGTCCCTGAAAAGGCATGCGGCTCCCCCTACGTAAATCAGATGCCTATATTGTATATTCCATGCTCTGTTAACGGCAAGCTATGCATGTTGTTCAGACCCAAAAAAAGCTGCCGTCCCCCTCACGAAGAGGGAATGACAGCAGCAGTAATCCTAAACTCACTTTACTCTAACGATAAGCATTCCATCATTGGAACCCTTGCCGATCATTCCAAATACGGCACCAGCCAAAACGTAAACGTTAAGCTTGTGCGTGCGGAAGCAGCATATCTACATCAGCCAAGTGACCAGAACGGCTCACTTTAGTTTGCAAATACTTTTCGTTAAAGGCTGAACGATCGCCCCACAGCGGAACACGTCCACCCACGTTTAATCCTGCCTCTTGCAGTGCAGCAAGTTTACGAGGATTGTTCGTGATCAAGGTAACCGGTGTTGAACGAAGTGCACGCAATACAGCAATGGCATCATCATAATTACGTGAATCGTCAGTAAATCCAAGTTGCAAATTCGCATCGACCGTATCCAAGCCTTCTTCTTGTAACAGATAAGCCATAGCTTTGCTGAACAGACCAATACCGCGACCTTCATGGTTAGCAAGGTAAAATAATGCGCCCGCACCGTGAGCAGCGATCATCTTCATGGATTGTTCCAGTTGGAAGCCACAGTCACAACGTTTGCTGCCAAAAATGTCGCCCGTATGACAGATGCTATGCATCCGAATCAAAGCTTCTTGTGCTTCAGCGAAATCACCGTATACCAATACACTGGATTGTTGACGCTCTGCAAGCTCCGCCGAGGCGAGTGATTCAATCAGTTCGCCACTTTCCATCGCTTGGTCAGACTTCAACCAGCTATACCACTGGAATGTGTGTGTCTCTCCATCCAGGTTGACCGGAAGCTTAATCGGTCCTACGAGGTAAATGAAGTCTTTTCCACTCGGAAAAGTCTGAATTTTAGGGGCAAGTAGCTTTATAATATGTGAATTAATCATGATCGTTCCTCCTGTTAAGCCATCTCATCGTATTTAGTCATTCGTAACAGATCCCAAAATGGATCACTCGAAAATTATACAGTACGTATCTATATTTTTGTTATCATCATTAGTTACTTTATGTAAGTTAGTTTAGAATAAAAATTATCATGTGTCAAGTAACTTTTATATTTAAAGTAACTGATAAAAATAAGTCCAATGAACTTTCCGAATAACTTCTTATATCGTCACAAATTATTGTTTCATTCGAGGAATATTGGGTATGAGTTTAGAAACTACTCATACACTTATGTTGTAGTCCAAAGTAACATTATGCCTTGAACATATCGATGAGGGGGTTATGCACATGATCCGCCGGAAAAGAACATGCTGGGTAGCTGTCATCCTGGTCTGCGTCCTGCTGGTGAGCGGATGCTCCATCTGGTCGGAACCAAGCGATTCAGCGAACAACAAAAAGGTAGCACTTACATTGTGGTATTGGAATCGTTCTATCGACGACAAGCTGATTGCCAAGGCCAAAGAGAAGTTCCCTAATATCGAGCTGACTGCTCAGAAAATTGGCGGTGATTTCAAAGCCAAGCTGAAGACGACACTTGCTGCACGTTCAGGCGAGCCGGATATCGTAGCCCTAAACGATTGGATCATGGAGCTTTTCCCCAGTGAAGATCGCTTTTATAATTTGTATGACCTTGGCGCAGGTGAGATAGAAGATCAATATTTAGAGTGGAAATGGAAACAAGGCGTCACGCCAAGTGGACAGATGATTGGGTTCCCTATGGATACCGGACCGACCGCTCTATTTTATCGAGCCGATCTATTCAAGGAAGCTGGGCTTCCTTCAGAACCAGAAGAGGTTGCTCGTCAATTGGATAGCTGGGATGCTTACGCTGCAGCGGGAGAGAAGATTAAGGATGCATTCGGAGGCAAGGTTTTTCTGACCGATAATATTGGAAGCGTTTACAACCAAGTGTTGTCCCAAGGTACCGAACGTTACTTCCGACCTGATGGTTCATTTATCGGCATGGACTCCCCTCTCGTACGCAAAAGCTGGGATACTGCGGTAGCCTTCAAGCAAAAAGGACTGCTCGCCAATGCAGATGGCTGGACTCCAACCTGGAATGCAGCGATGAATAATGGTGAGATTGCCTCATTTGTCGGTGCGGTGTGGATGAAGCAGGTGCTGCAGGAGGCTGCTCCTGATACAACGGGTCAATGGCGTGTAACGCGAGCACCTGGCGGTGATGGTAATAACGGCGGCTCATTTCTATCTATTTTAAAATCCAGTAAACATCCCCAAGAAGCATTTGAACTTATTCGCTGGCTGCAAAGCCCTGAAAATCAACTTGAGCAATACCAAACGTTAAACTTGTTCCCATCGGCACCGGGGGTATTTGATCAACCGGCTATGAAGGAAGAAGAGCCTTTCTTCGGTGGGCAGGCGACAGGGCCTGTATTTGCTGCCTCAGCACAGCAAGTTCCGGATGCTTTTTTCGGGGAGCGTTATCCATCAGTACACAATATTATTACTCGGCGGTTGAATGACATTGCCAAGCAAAATAGTGATCCTCAGCAAGTGTGGACAGATACGGTACAGCGCGTTGAACGAGAATTGCAGCGATAGATTTGGCTCGGTTCCGTTGACCATGTTGATCAATGTTGAAGTAACATTAACGTCTTACCCAAGTCATTGTGATCCGCAAAGGAGGAATTGATATGGCCGCAACCGAAACGACGCGAATGAATCCAGACCCTGGAGCAGCACGTCCAGATCTGAATCAAGAGAAGTCACTCCTGTCACGCATCTGGCAGCATCGGGCACTATATATTGCCATCTCTCCATTCTACCTATTGTTTGCTGTCTTTGGACTATTTCCGATTGGTTTCTCGCTATACCTAGCCTTCCATAAGTGGGATGGCATCGGAGTCATGACGTATAACGGGCTGAACAATTTTAAATACCTGCTGTCCGATGTGGAGTTCTGGCAAGCGGTAGGCAATACGTTCATGATCTGGATCTACTCGACAATCCCGATGCTCTTCTTTGCATTAATCATAGCTTTCCTGCTACATGCACCGTTTGTGAAGTTCAAAACCCTCTTCCGGGTGGGCTACTTTCTCCCCAACGTAACATCTATTGTTGCTGTCGCTATCATTTTTGGCGCGTTATTTGCCAACAACTATGGCTTCCTCAATTACTTGCTTCAATCGGTCGGACTTCCAGTCGTCGAATGGCTTAATGCACCATGGGGCATTAAGGTAGCTATCTCATCCATGGTTGTCTGGCGCTGGACAGGATACAATGCCGTCATCTACCTGGCTGGACTACAGAGCATTCCCAACACGTTATATGAGGCTGCTAAGATCGATGGAGCTTCAGCAATTCAATCCTTTTTCCGAATCACCATTCCGATGCTACGACCTGTCATTCTGTTTACCGTGATCACCTCCACTATTGGGGGCATGCAGCTATTTACCGAACCGCAGATTCTCGTAGGCAATGATGGTGGTGCAGGCGCGGCCGGTATGACGATTGTCCTCTATCTCTACCGCGAATCGTTCATCAACAATTACTTTGGATATGGCGCTGCAGTTGGCTGGGGAATGTTCCTTATTATCGCTCTATTCTCGATCGTGAACTGGAAGCTCGTTCAAGGTAAATCATCCTGATGTGACCATGACAAGGGGGTAGTGCTCATGACGTCCAGATCTCTCAAATCGGTAGTGTTGTATATCGGACTCATCGGGGGCATGATCATTTCCATGTTCCCGTTCTATTGGCTAATCGTGATGTCTACACGGACAACGTCGGATATTTATACCTTTCCACCCAAGCTGTGGTTCGGGGGCGAGATGTGGAGCAATATTACGCGCGTATTGCAGCAAATTGACTTCTGGGGTGCTTTTCTCAATACGTTATTTGTAGCTGGAATGGTCACTATATTGGTACTGTTTTTTGATTCTTTGGCAGGGTTTGCGTTTGCGAAGTTTGAATTTCCGGGCAAAAAATGGCTTTTCGTGCTGCTCATCGCCACCATGATGGTGCCTTCACAGCTATCCCTGGTTCCATCCTTCGTGCTCATGGCGACGTTTGGCTGGGTCGGTTCCTTCAAAGCACTCATTATTCCGGGCATGGTGAATGCCTTCGGTATATTCTGGATTCGCCAGTATGCGACGGAGTCTATTCCGAACGACCTGCTGGATGCTGGTCGAATTGACGGCTGCAACTTCTTCCGCTTGTATTGGAATGTGGCTTTGCCCATTTTGCGGCCTGCCTTTGCTTTCCTTGGCGCCTTCACCTTCATTGGGGTATGGAATGATTATCTGTGGCCCTTGATCGTACTGACAGATGAGCGAAAATATACACTGCAGATCGCCCTTTCTCAATTGAATGGTCTGTATAACACGGATTATGCCATGGTCATTGCAGGTACACTGCTTGCTGTCATCCCTTTGATCATTATGTTTCTATTCATCAGCCGTCAGTTTATTTCGGATATTGCCGCAGGCGCGGTGAAGGACTAAGAATGATTATATTTTGATCCATCCCTCAACTCTGATATTCTTATCTGTAGATAAATACCGCAGAAAGAGGGATGACAAAATGGCTTCTTCACCCTATATGATCGGCGTAGATATCGGCACAACCTCTACCAAAGCGGTTCTGTTCGAGCAAAATGGAACCATTGTATCTCAAGGCAGTGCGAATTATCCGCTGCACACCCCGACACCTGTCATCGCAGAGCAGGATGCGGAGGATATTTTTCAAGCCGTCATTGCATCGGTTAAACAGGCTACCTCTACGGCGGAGGTGAAGCCGGATGAGATCCTATTTGTATCGTTTAGTTCTGCCATGCATAGCATTCTGCCTGTGGATGCACACGGTAAACCATTGATGCGAGCCATGACGTGGGCGGATAATCGCAGCGCCGAATGGACAAAAGTGCTCCAGTCCGATATGAATGGTCATGACATTTATCTTCGAACAGGAACACCTATTCATCCGATGTCGCCTTTGACCAAAATCATGTGGCTCACTCGTGATCAACCGGAGTTGTTCCAACAAACGCATAAATTGATCTCCATGAAAGAATATGTTTTCTATATATTGTTCTCCCAATACTTGATTGATCATTCCATGGCTTCAGCTACCGGGCTTATGAATCTAGAGAAGCTGGATTGGGATGAGGAAGCACTGCAAGTGGCAGGCATTACACCAAAACACCTGTCCAATCTTGTCCCGACAACACATGTGCTCCGTCAGGGACTGCACCCAGAATATGCTAAGGAGATGGGTATTGCGGTGACCACACCGTTTGTCATTGGAGCTAGTGATGGGGTGCTATCTAATCTAGGGGTAAATGCGATTGATCCTGTGGTTGTAGCTGTAACCATCGGTACGAGCGGGGCGATCCGCACTGTCGTGGATCAACCGGTAACGGATCCCAAGGGTCGGTTCTTCTGTTACGCACTGACAGAGGATCAATGGGTGATTGGTGGCCCTGTGAACAATGGCGGCGTGATCTTCCGCTGGATTCGAGATGAGTTTGCCGCCTCTGAAGTTGAGACAGCGAAACGTCTGGGGATTGATCCGTATGAAGTGCTGACCCGTGTTGCGGAAAATGTACCTGCAGGTTCGGAAGGCTTACTATTCCATCCATATATGACAGGTGAACGTGCACCGCTCTGGAATCCAAGCGCACGAGGCTCCTTCTTCGGGCTGACGCTGCATCACAAGAAGGAACATATGATTCGCGCTGCACTAGAAGGGGTTCTCTTCAACCTATATACGGTTATGCTTGCCATCGAAGAGAAGATTGGCCGCCCCACCAAAATTCAAGCCACTGGCGGATTCGCTCGTTCCGAGCTCTGGCGTCAGATGATGGCCGATATCTTCGATCAGGATGTGATCATTCCCGAGAGCATTGAGAGCTCTTGCCTTGGAGCAGCGGTGCTGGGACTGTACGCTCTTGGAGAGATTGATTCTCTCAGCGTTGTATCCGAGATGATCGGCTCAACACATCGGCATAAGCCAGATCAGGAGCATGTTCGGGTGTATCGGGAGCTGCTGCCGATCTTCATCCGCATATCCCGTAAGTTCGAGGAAGAATACGCGGACATCGCTGCTTTTCAGAATAAAACGATGCATCCGTAGGAACGTTCCTTCAAGAAGGGATACTAACTATTGAACAACTGAACAACATAAATAACAGGCTTCCTGCGTATGAACAGTGGAGCCTGTTTGTTGTTGTGTTTATTAAGCAGATGGCGTAGATGGCGTTTTCTTCACCAAGTTTAGTCTCGCGATTCCAATTTCCTGTCTTCCCTTGGTTTCGTCGGCATCTTATGAACAAAGAATAATAAAGATAGTATTAATAACAAATCAGATATTTTCACGAACAGATCAATGCCATCGCCCAACGCCTTGAGATCAAATACGATATGAAGTATGGCTACCAAGCCTGTAATAACAAGTGTTATAAGCGCGATAAGATACATATTAACCTCACTCTCTTGTTAACTTCTTCGCTTCGGGTACGTCTTGTGTATAGTGATTCTAATCATTATTTTATTGAACCTTTGGGATTCACGCCCAAGGCTCTGCTTATTTTTTCTTCCTAAAAACTAAAACGTAAATAAGAATAATCGTGATGATGACAGCTACGTCGTATATGACGTTTAACCATTCAAATGGAGTTAGTGATAGAAAAAAACTGCCTGCCGCCATCGCCAAAATCAATAAAGCCCACTTCATATTCTTCTCCAATTCAGACCTCCGCTGTATATATTTGGTCTATATTATATCATACAACTATGTCGATCTCTCCTATATCCGTTAAGGTTTAAACCGCCCCCATGACTCTCCAGTGGCTCCCTCTGGTTCTACTGCTCGACAGCAAGTAGAGTATGCAAAAAAACTGCCTATGCAGGCAGTCTTCTTATTTATGATTCAGCTCAGTCACATTCAATGAGAATCATGCTGTTAAATAGACTTCTTTTATCATCAGCACTAAATGTTGGGGAACAACCGCTAAGCGAGGCTAGTCCTACCCTAGATATTCAATCCGAATTACTGGTTATATTTACTGAAGGCATCCTTATCGTTCTGCACATTCTCCAGATATACAATCTGTCCTGCATCATTCAACCGGGCAATATCAATTCCTGTTTTCGCATATACAGTACCATCTGCAGACTGCCCGCATACCGCCCAATTGGTCTGATAGCTGCCATCCGGCTGAAGCTCCCATTTCTCCCACATATGTTTGACATCACTGTTGTACTCATAGAACGCCTTCATGAAACCTTCAAACCCTTTTCTACTCGTTCCGTTCAATACAATCTCTGCATCAGGTGTAAATAGGGACAATAGATCTTGCATCGCACGCTCATCTGCTCGGGAAGTGTCGAATAAACGAAAATAGTTGTTTAATAATGTGGTCATTGTAATCCTCCTAGTAGGTTAACTTTATATTTTAGTTCGATTTTTTTCGAAATGAACAAAAAGAAATGTAACACACTTTACAATCTATAACAATACTTAGTTCGAAATTTTTCGAACATTGAAAGAACAAGCTGAATATGATAACGTCATAACTATGAGAACTCCTACTATTCCTATGGCTTCGGAAATGAAGTTGACTACAGTGTGTAATGCACTCGGTGATCCGATCCGCATGAAAATTGCACATTGTTTAGCCAGCTCCGGCGAGAAGAACTGTTCCGCCTTCGAAGTAGATCATATATCAAAGTCCACGTTGTCCCATCACATCAAAATTTTGCGTGAAGCTGGTGTAATTCAACCACGCATTGAAGGCAAACAGCACTTTTATTCCCTACGAAAGGACGATTTGAATACGCAGTTTCCTGGTCTTGTAGACATGATTCTGAATACAACAGAAGAATAATTAACCTAACCGATCCAAACTAACCGACGTAACCTATTTATCAAAAAGCCTAGATTGAATTACATCTACTATAAGTTCATGTTCAAAAAGGACGGTTTTCAGTACCGAGAAGATGGGATGAGGCTAGAAATGGAGTAGCGGAGCGTAGGCGGGACTACGTGAGCAACTACATTGTTTCCGAAGGAAACAAGCTTCGTAAGCATCCCGCTTATTTCGGCTGAATTCCATATTTGATGCTGAGATGCCGTCAGGCATTCTTCGTAATCAAAAGCGGACTTTTTGAATTACATCTACTATAAGGAGGCATCCTGTATGGACAAGAAAGCAGCCAAGATACTGATGAGTACATTCTGGAGCGGAGGCTGGAAATCCGTGTCCACTCCCTTCTCAGGGGAAGACTTTGAGTATGCCAAGAGCCAAGGCGTTATGTTCGCCCCCCTGACGATTACGCATGACGAAATCGTGCAACGATTGTATGAAATTCATCAAGACGATACACTCCAAGAACGAGTGGTTACTGCATTTCTACATAGTTTGTCCACCAAAAAAGTACATTTACGCAGTGCCCTGTCCAGTTGGGCATTGACGTCACAGCTTCCTCTGCATACCTATCTCGAGCGGCGAGCTGTACACGCCAATACTAGCGCCTGCGGAGATTGTAATTTCTTGCGACTTCAATCGGATCAAGAATACGTAGACGCAGATTTGAATGTACTGAATTTTGAACGGATCAAGTGGGGTGGCGTTCGCCACGGCTGGCTTCTCTACTGCCTGATGGATCTAGAGCTTCTATATAAGGACACTGATGCAATCTCCGAGGTTACCCCTGAAGATCAAGCCATCTTGGTGAGCCTTCTGGAAGCTGCACAGACTGGTGATCCGAAGGATAGCGCTCGTTCACTTGAGAAGCTGTGGAAAGGTCTCCTTCCTTCCAGCAAACAAGAGCGGGATGCACTACTGGAAATTTGGGCCGCAGCGGGTCTGCTCGTTCCCACTGATAAGCCGAGAAGAGGCAAAGGCGGCTCCGGCGACTTTATATTTGTTGCAACCTGGCAAGGAGATGATGGCTACAATACAGATGCTGCCCATCGTTACTTTGCCCCGTATCTGCCTCAGATTCGCTAGGGCGTTTCTCAAAAACTGCTGAAGTGCATCTTTCAACGCCTTTTTGCACCCTGCAGCGTCATTTTCCCATGAAGTGCCCGGCACGCTATTTAATCTACTCTGGTTACAATAATGACATCGACAGATTTCCTGCCAAGCTCGTATAATAAGAGGAAATGTGAAGATAGGAGTGAACCAAGAGAAGTTATGATATATCTTGTGGCATTTATGTTGTCTTTTGCTGTCGTGCTGGTGCTCATTCCGCCGCTCAGTCGTTTGGCTCATCGCCTGGACTTTGTAGACAAGCCACGTGAAGACGTGGAGAGAAAATTACATAGACAGCCTATTCCACTAACAGCTAGTTACGCGATATTCGTCGGATTTTTCCTTACATATATTATGTTTACCAAAGAACTCTCATGGGAAACGGCGGCTCTCGTGGCCGGCGGTATACTTCTGTTAACGATTGGTACCATTGATGATTGGTACAAAACCAAAGGGAAAGACTTTCCTGCGCTCCCTAAGATGATTATCCAGATCTCTGCAGCCGTGCTTGTATTCCTTTCGGGAATTGCCTTTACTGGGTTCGTTAACCCACTGAATTCCGAGTACATCATGCTTCCCATCTGGCTCCAGTTCATACTGACGATTCTGTGGATCTTCGGTGTAACTACAGTCATTAATTTCTCGGATGGTATGGATGGACTTGCCGGGGGATTGTCGGCAATCTCGGCAGTTACATTGTTCATCGTTGCAGTCGTCAAAGGACAGAGCGATTCTGCGCTCATGTCTATTATTCTAGTGGGTGTAACCTTGGCTTATCTTAAATACAATAAACCTCCGGCAAAAGTATTTATGGGGGATGCAGGGGCTACATTCCTTGGTTTTATTCTGGCTGTTATCGCTCTGGATGGAGCATTCAAGCAAGCCACTACACTATCGCTCTTTATCCCAATTCTAGCGCTTGGCGTGCCGATCTTTGACAATATCTTTGTTGTCATCAAACGGTTCATCCAAGGCAAAGCAATCTATCAAGCAGATGCAAGTCAGGCGCATTACCGACTGCTCCGTGCAGGCTTAAATCACAAACAGGTAGTAGCTGTCCTGTATCTGATCAGTACATGCCTCTGTCTATCGTCTATTATTCTACTGCTGGTAGAGACGTAAATTAAAATAAGCTGAGCTACAGGCTATCGCCTATGTGACTCTAACTATGACAAGAACAGCCCAACCTTCTAAGTCGCTGTACTTATGAAATTGTTAATCTAGCAGCTATCTATGGATTGTATAGGGCTGTCTCATAAGAGATCCCTGTTCGCTCCAAACGCTAACGAACCTACCGCATCCTAACAGGTCGATCATCTACGTATGCAAAATTTAACAAACCTCATTATCGCTATCCTGTCATAAAACGGTGTTAAATTCTCCAAAATGGACTGAATCTACGAAATAACGTTTCTGTGATTCGTTAGCTCTCTGATCCGGGAAAATGATAGTTAATAGCGTGTGTCAGATTCATTACTTCAAAAACAACTAAAAGGGCTGTCTCCGTCTGATATGCTCCCCATATCGTAAACAGGTGAAATAATAATAGCCTGTAATGATATGGGATGCAGTTCATTATGGGACAGCCCCTTTTTTTATCTATCCGTTCACCCGCGTGCCAATCCCCACAGATCACCTCCGGCAATCTTATCTGGAAGCTACAGGTGGTAATGGGCTTTCCCGTTTCTGCCGGTCTGCCCATCCGGGTCGATCAAGTTCAACGAGCCGCCGGTAGCGCTCTTCCCTTGCCAGCAGTTGTTCGTGAGAACCCTGCATGACGATCTTTCCTTTTTCCATAAAAATAAGTTCATCCATCTGCTCTGCACCCATCAGGTTATGGGTCACCCAGATCATCGTTTTGCCCTGCATACTGTCTAAGATCGTACGCATAAGTGCACGTTCCGTCATCGGATCAAGCCCTACAGTCGGTTCATCGAAAATAACGATGGGTGTCTCACGGAGCAGAACCCGTGCGAGTGCAATCCGTTGCCGCTCCCCACCCGAGAAACGTAAACCCGTCTCCAGCATCGGTGTATCATATGCCTGAGGCAAAGACTCGATCAGCTCGGCTAGACCTACTTGTGCAGCCACTTGCCGAATCTCTTCATTCGTAGCATCCGGACGTCCAATTCGTAGGTTATTCGCTACCGTTGTATCAAATAGATGTGGACTTTGATTCAATACCGCAATGGCATCCGTCATGTCTTCACGAAGCGTTGGCACAGCTAAACCATTGATGAGCACCTGTCCACTCGCCGGTACGATTGCACCTTGAATTAGCTTTAAAAGTGTAGATTTGCCCCCACCGCTACGTCCTAAAATGGCTAACCGTTTCCCCTGGGGAAGATCGAGTGACACTTCCTGCACAGCATCGGCATCACTGGAAGTATAACGGTAACTGACACGGTTAATCTCAATGTCTGCTCTTAGCTTAGGAGATATGCGCAAGCGAATACGTCGATTCGTCTCGTTCTCATTCTCGTTCTCATTCCCCTGCTCTTGGCCATTCTTCATCCTTTTCGAAATGACTTGCTCCTCAGGAGCTTCAAGCTGATGTAGACGATTCAGCGATTCACGATATTGCGGAATATGCTCCACAGCATCTGCCACAGGCAGTATAGCTTCTGTGAGTGGGAATAACACCAAGACAAAAGCTGCAATCATAACCGCAGGCAGTTGCATCGCCGCCACTTCACCGCCCGCCCATACCGTGACGGACACAACCATAATCCCAATGACGAGCTGGGCGACGAGATCACGCCATCTTCTCCACTGTCGCAACCTGCGACGAATGGCATCTGCTCGTCTTTCTTCTTCATCATGTTGTTGCACAAATTCCACAGCGCGACCACTTGCCATCCAATCTCCTAGACCAAGAACACCATCCGTAAGGCGAGTGTATAACTTACTATTTTCCCGTTTCAGCCTCACGTTTAACTTCCAGGTGACTTGGAGCGATATGGCAGGCCATACACCGATCAGGAACAACATGTACAGTCCCATCCAGCACGCAAACCCAACATCTATCGTACCAAAAGTAATCACTGCACCCCCGTAGATCACAAGTGACGTAATTGCTGGAAATACAGTTCGTAGATAGATATCCTGAAGACGCTCGACATCCTCTGCAAGTGCCCCGAGTACATCACCTGTCTGCATGCGGGAACGAAGAAATAGCGCCTGTGGTTCCAAAATCCGATACAGCTTCACGCGTTGATCCGCAAGCACGCGCAGTACTGCATCATGCCCAGCCAATCGCTCGACGTACCGGAACACCGCTCGGAAAATCCCGAAGGCACGTACGCCTACAATCGGTACATAAACCATCAGAATATTCTCAGGACGAAGAGCAGATGCAGAGATGAGGTATCCTGAAGTGAAGAGCAATAATACGGCACACAGCATCGCAGCCGTGCCCAGCGCTATGACCCCTACGAACCTCCAACGATACTGCTTCACATAAGGCGTGATCCAATCCCATTTTCTCTCCGGGCGGAGGTCACGTTCCTTCTCTATTGATTGATATCCAGCTCTCATCCTTAGACCGCCTCCATCTGAGCCTGAATCATCTGATAATACACGCCTTGACGCGCCATCAATTGTGCATGCGTGCCAGTCTCCGCCACGGTTCCAGCTTCCATGACAATAATCCAGTCCATATGCGGCATCCAGTGTAGACGGTGGGTAGCGAGGAAGACTAGCTTGTCTTCGAATAGCGGCAACATCGTCTGCTTCAGCTCATATTCTGTCTCGACATCCAGATGTGCCGTCGGTTCATCTAACAGCAGCATAGGTCTTGCACCTAACAAAGCTCTCGCGAGAGCCACGCGCTGCTCCTGTCCACCGCTGAGCTGTCGACCACCAGAACCAATCACCTCATCTACTCCATGTGGCAATGACGACACCAGCGAACTCAACCCCGCTGCACGAATCGCTTCAGTAAGCTCTACGTTTGATGACTCAGGTCGATAGAGACGAATGTTATCCGCTAAACTACCGCTAAAAATATAAGGATGCTGCGGGATAACCGCAGTCTGACTTCTCCACGACTTCACCATATCTGGAGATATTGGTTTCCCATCTACGACCATGCGACCAGAGGTGGGCAACTGAAAACCAGCTAATACATCAATCAGGGTTGACTTGCCCGCTCCACTGGCTCCGATAATGCCAACTTTGCTCCTGCCCGAAACCTGAAACGTCACGTCTGTAAGCGAAGGCGGAGTACCCTCTTCATGACGAACCTGTAGATCCGTTAGCGCCAACCTGCTGGTCTTGCTCCATAGCCCATTGTATATTGGAAGCTCACCCTCTTGGCTTGATTGCTTCTGCTGATCTGACACTCCCTGAGAATCTGCAAGATGAATCTTCATCGTTGCAGAGGGCTTGCTCTCCCTTTCGGTATGCTGGATCACCTGATCGTAGATTTGCTTTTGTTCACGTTCAGCTTCCTTGCCTCGTTCAATCATCCGCTGAATCGCTTCTCCTGCTTCCTTACCATCTAGCGTTGCATGGTAGTCCGCACCGACCATCCGTACCGGCAAGAAATATTCCGGCGCCAGAATAAGCACCGTTAACGCAGGGCCAAGCAGCATGTGGCCTTCCGTTAGACGCAGTCCCAGACCAACCGCCACCGAAGCCACCGATAACATCGTGAAGAAATCGAGTGCAAACGATGAGAGAAACGCCATTCGTAGCGTAGACATTGTAGCTTTGCGGTAACGCTGACTAACTTGAACAATGGTCTGCGCATGCCGCTCGCTCTGTCCCAAAGTTTTTAATGTTTCTAACCCACGCAGGGTATCGACAAAATGATTGGCTAGTGCTTTATACGATTTAAACTGACCATCTATTTTGCGTTGCGTAGCCAGACCCACCAGGATGAGGAACGTGATCAGAATGGGAAGAGTCAGCATGAGAATCACCCCGGACATCACGTCCAGTTTGAACACATATAACAGCAGCACAATTGGTATAAATCCCATCCCTAACATTCGAGGAATGAATAGTTCCAAATACGTTATATATTGAGCTATGCCCTCTCGTGCCAAAGTCACCAGATGCCCTGTGCCTTCCGTCTTGGCAAAGCGTGGCCCTAACCGAAACCATTGCTCCACCAACTGCCTTCGTAGATCGGTTCCCGTTCGCTCAGCATACTGTGAGGTTACAAGCTGCAACCAATAAGATATAGCATAGCGGGCAGCAAAAGCAGCCAGGAACAGCAGCAGTACCGGGTACTGCTCTGTTACGGATGAACCCTCAAACAAAGCTGTGATGGCCTGTGCCAGCCATTTGGCCTGCATAATGATCGTCATCGCCTGCAGCATTACTAGTGCTGAAGCCAGCGCCAGTACTGGCCGGATGCCCGGCAGCTTCATCAGCCCGCGTCCCATATCAGTACTCCAAGTGGTGCTGCTCGTTCAGGCGTTTGCGGAACACATAATAACTCCAGATCTGATAGCCAAGCACAAACGGCAGTAAAGTGCACGCTACAATCGTCATCACTTTCAAGGAGTACCCACCCGAGGAAGCATTATATACGGTCAGGTCGAATGCAGCGCCTAACGAACTGATCATCACTCTTGGGAACAGACCAATAAATACCGAAGCAAAAGAAATCGCGATTACAGCTCCCGTCATACCAAACGCCCAGCCTTCCCGTTTCTGACGAACGAAATAATTCGCTAAAGCCAGTGCTCCTGCCCCAAGGATCACCATGATCCAGAGTGCCCAACCCCGTACAGTGAAAATATCGGTCATGAGATAGGTCATCACCGCGTAAATGGCAAGCATAGCCGCAAGCGGAAGCATCAATTGGCGCGCTGTATGGAGAGCACGCTCTCTTAGGTCGCCAACCGTGCGCAGTGAGACAAATAATAGTCCATGAACTAGACACAGTAAGGTCACACTTAAACCGCCCACGACCGTATATGGATTAACGATGTCTAGAAAACCTGCACGAAGCTGCATCTCTCCATCAATCGGCAGACCCTTCATCAGTGTAGCGAACACAACGCCGAACAGGAAGGGCAGCAAAGCACTGGATACAACGATGATGACATCCCACGTTTTACGCCACTGTTGCCGCTTTACTTTACTGCGGAATTCAAATGCCACCCCGCGTCCGATCAGAGCTAACAGCACCACAACTAGCGGCAGGTAAAAACCACTAAACAACGTGGCGTACCAGTGCGGGAAGGCCGCAAACATGGCACCCCCTGCCGTAATCAGCCACACCTCATTCCCATCCCAGAACGGACCTATCGAATTAATGAGTGTACGACGCTCCCGGTCTGTCTTGGCGATGATGCCTGATGACATGCCTACACCAAAATCGAAGCCTTCAAGGAAAAAGAACCCCACAAATAATACGGCGATCAACAAAAACCACAGCTCACTTAGTGACAACGGAATACCCCCTATCCACGCCGAACGGATCGGCTGATTCGTCCTGATCTTCTGGCTTATCTACGGCATATGGCCCTGCTTTGATCTCACGCACAAACAAATAAACCATCACGATACCCAGAACGGTGTACGCAGCCGTAAATGCAATCGTAGAGAATAAGATCATCCCTGCCGATACATTCGGTGAAACACCCGCCTCCGTCGTCATGTAGCCAAATACTGTCCAAGGCTGCCGACCAACCTCGGTCATGATCCATCCGGAAGTGTTCGCAATAAACGGCAGAGAGATGGCAAATACCATGAGACGCATAAACCACGGCTTTGCCACTTCCAGCTTCTTGCGCATAGCCAGGTAAGTACCATATAGAGCAAGTGCAATCATCAAACCACCCGCCGCAATCATAATACGGAAGCTCCAGAAGGTCGTACGTACCGGTGGGATGTAATCTCCAGGGCCGTAAGTTTGCTGGTATTCTGCATTTAATTCTTTCATACCCTTGACGCTGCCCGAAAATGTACTGTAGGACAGGTAACTCAGTAATCCTGGGATTTTGATCTCCCCTGAATTCTCCTGCTGATCTGGATCGATGAAGGCAACCACCGTCCATGGTGCAGGGTCTTCTGTGGTTGTCCATGTGCCTTCACTGGCCGCCATTTTCATCGGTTGGGTCTCAACCAGGTATTGTGCCTGGAAGTGCCCAGAGAAGGCTACACCGAAGGAGGATACGAGACCAATGATGATCGCAATATTGAACGATTTGCGGAATATCTCAACGTCCTGCTTTTTCATCAATTTATAGGCACTGATTCCTGTTACAACAAACGCTCCTGTCATTAATGCGCCAAAGATCGTATGCGGGAACTCAACAAGCAGCTGACCATTGGTAATCAGTGCGAAGAAATCATTCATCTCGGCTCGGCCGTTGTTGATCTCGAAGCCCACTGGATGCTGCATGAATGAATTCGCTGCTAATATCCACAGTGCCGATAAGAAGGTACCGACAAACACTAGCCAGATGCAGGCCAAATGGACTTTTTTGGACAAACGATCCCAGCCAAATATCCATAGCCCTATAAAGGTAGACTCCATAAAAAACGCCAGCAAGGCCTCAACAGCCAGGGGCGCACCAAATACATCCCCAACAAAGCGGGAGTACTCCGACCAGTTCATACCGAACTGAAACTCTTGCAGGATACCTGTAACGACGCCAACCGCAAAGTTAATCAGGAACAATTTGCCCCAGAACTTGGCCATCGTTTTGTAAATTTCTTTCCCCTTCATGACGTACAACGTCTCCATGATCGCTACCAGCAGCACTAGACCGATGGACAGCGGCACAAAAAAGAAATGGAAAATCGTTGTGAGTGCATATTGGATTCGCGATAGCATGATCGGATCCATACCGTTACCCCTTCTTTCTGTTCTATTCGCATTATTTATGTATGTACTTGGGATTGAAGCTGCACCTTCGCTGTCTGTCCACCAAATACATTGATGAACGTATTGTGCCAGATTACCTATTTTATACATGTGATAATAATCACAAACTTAGTCAAAAAATCCACAAAAATGTGACGACGGTCACACATTAGTACGAATTCAAAGTACGATTCTCTGTTATTTGGGACGCTTGTCAACTTCGTCTATTCACGGAAGTTGCTCATGTTTGAGGCGGAATGCCCATATGTTAATGTCAGGCAACCTATTCCTTGTGCGACAAAGGCTTTACATATGGAGTGAGTTCAACGAATTATATCCGTGTTATCCGAGTCTAAATGCAAACAAAGTGAGGTGATCCAGCCCGTGGAAGAACCTGTACAATCCAGCGAGAGTCAGATTCAACCGAACGAGACAGCTCAAAAATATAAGGAGACGTCCCTCTCTCCAATTCAATACGTTCTATTTCCCCGTAAAGGGGGATGGTCGTCATTTCCTTATCCAGACATTGCTGCACTACTGGCTGCTGAAGGAACAGTCTACTACGTTAGCCATTTGGAACGGTCAGACGATCTACCTGCAGCGATTAGGTTAATATCCTTACTGGAGGCGGAAGCCCTGCTACAACAGCCTCGTACTGTTGCAGTCGTTGCACATCCGTACTGGCTTACCGCAGTAGCCTCCATTGAGCCTGATCTGTTGATAACGCTCCTGCCGGAACCTGTCCAAGAGGAAGCCGACTCGCCGCTCTGGGAGAGCTGTATTAGCAAGCTGGTCGGCATTTCTAATCTGGTATGTACGTCCTCAGAGACACGTTATATGAAGCTGGTATTTCAAGGTGTTCGCACCGTCTGGCTAGGCGGGGAAGACCCTACACCTTCTGGCATGATGCAAAAAGATGAGCTTGAAATTCCACTGCGGGATTACGAAATGCTGTTTCTGCACGCACTCAAACAGATCCATAGCAGTGCCACAGATACGGTTACCCAGCTTCAATGTAAGCTAAGAGCAGATTATTATCGGAAGCTCCGTTCCAAAACAGGCGCACATGAGACGATTTCCTTTTTGCTCGCTGCTTATGAATATATATTGGAAGACTCGCGGGCGGCCGCAACAGTTCAAGAAGCGTTTGCCCATGCGATCTCATGTGGACGCTCTGACTGTCTTCAATCACACTACCGCTTCCTGTCCGCCATTCAGGCAAGAGCCGGGGAAGTGGAGAATGCTCTGCAAGTGTACGGAACGACTGCCGCCACGGATCAGGAACGGCAT
Organism: Paenibacillus tundrae; assembly: GCF_036884255.1. Classification (NCBI taxonomy): domain Bacteria; kingdom Bacillati; phylum Bacillota; class Bacilli; order Caryophanales; family Paenibacillaceae; genus Paenibacillus; species Paenibacillus tundrae. The sequence continues at coordinate 6,159,175 of NZ_CP145605.1, forward strand.
CATTACGAGCAGTTATGTCGTTGGTTGGAGGCTGGAGAGCATCAGCTCGTGCAGGCAGAATTACTACGTCTAAATGATGATTATGGAACGGCTTTAAAAGTACTCGATAAGCTCGGCGGAGAAACGGCCCGGCACTGGAAATTTCGCATTTTCCAGGAAACCGGACGTGTAGAGGAAGCACTTAAACTGGTTCATGCCGCAGATATTGTGGATCAAGCCAGCCAGCAAGATTACCGCCAATTGTCCGGCACCGCTCTAGCCCTGCGGGGAGAACGCCATGGAGCAGTTACATTATTTCTAGAATCAGCTCTTGATGATGAGCATGCTCTTGCCCGAATTGTCGAAATGGAACTGCTGGATCAAGCAATACAACAGCTACTTGGGGAGGTGCCCTAATGTTTGATCCGAAGAAACGCAGACAGCATATGCGGGAGCCAATCCTCGAGACAGAGCCTGCCTCCATCCGGCGAATCCGCAAAAGCCAAAACAACAAACTGACTGCAATGCTTCAGGTTCGAAACGAACGTGGGCGATATCTGGAGGAAGTGCTGCACAATCTGAGTGATTTTGTAGATGAGATCGTGATTGTGGATGATGCCAGTACAGATGGAACGCCAGACATCTGCCGATCTTATCCCAAGGTTGTCCGCTTAGAGGTGCTTGAACAACCGTTATTTGCTCAGGAATGGCGTCTACGTAACGTCTTATGGCAAGCAGCTATGAGCACCTCACCAGACTGGCTCCTATCTGTCGATGCTGATGAGCTGTACGGTACAAAAGCCAAACAAGCCATGCGGGAGCTCATTAACCAAGAGCATGCGGACTGGGTAGCATTTCGTTTCTACGATATGTGGGGTGGGCGTACTCACTATCGGGAGGATGAGCTATGGAAGCTACATCAGAGGCACACGGCCTCACTTGTGCGATATATACCTGAGTATCCCTACTTCTACCCACAGCAAAATCATCACGTTCCCCGTCTCCCGCTATCCTGCATGGTCTTGCCTGGCATAAATACCGAATTAAAAGTACAGCACCTCGGCTGGGCAGGTACTCTGGAAGATCGGGTGCGTAAATATCTGCGTTACAAGCGCATTGATCCAGATGGACAATGGGGCAGTCTCGAACACTATGAGTCTATTCTTGATCCGGAACCCCGGCTGGTTCCTTGGAAGGAGGAGCAGTGACATGGGGGTAGTCAGCATTCTAACGCACAGCTTCACAGACGGGTACAACCGGGAGTTCGCACGGGTATTCGGGGGTGGATTGGAACGATATATTTTGGATCTATGCAGTGTCATCCATGAGATGGGACACATTCCTGAAGTGCATCAACTATCCTATTTCGAAGCTTTTCAGACACGTACAGGACAGATTGACGTCTTCGGTTACCCATACGATATGAACGACGTACCTGAAGCCTTCGCTCGAATGGCCGAAGCTGCGCGTGGTCCTATCATTTATGCTAGCTGCATCTGGCAACCGATTGCTTATAAACCGGGCAGCCTCGGTATCTGCCACGGTATTAACTGGGATCGTCCTGGCCTACCGCTCGAAACGAAGCAGCAGGTTGCCGAGCATATTCAGCAGGCCGTCGATGGTCTGCTGAATATCGTATCTGTGGATTCCCATTTTCAGACCTATTGTCGTGCTTCATGCACGTTCAGTGATCCTACACAGCTCATCTTAATTCCGAATGCAGTCGATACCGCATACTTCACCCCTGCCCCTCCTAGGCGTCAGATGCAGCACGAGCAGGAGGCACAGTGGCTATCCCAGTGGAAGGAAGACCTGGAACAGCATGAAGATCGTTTAGATCGTATCTTCATCTCCAGCACGCCTGATGTCCCACCTCCTGGTCTAGAGCGAGATCAGCATATAGATGGGGATGTACCTAAGAACATGCTTACACAGAAGCATGAGGTGCAGAAAGAAGAGAATGAAGAAGATGAAGAAAGTAAAGAGAGTGAAGAGCAGTCTGCAGGGTTTACTGTAACTAGTAAGTTGAACGAGCGCGATGCCATATCCCGCCCAGTGCGTATCCTCTATCCTCGTCGTGTCAGCCTGGAACGTGGCATCATTCCGATGATGCTAGCGGCAGATCAGTTGCTTGGAGCCTTTCCAGATCTGGAGATCGAGTTCGCCGGAGAACTGGTGGAAGGCAGTACTGTAGGCCGCTCCTTCCGTTACTGGCATCGCACACACCCGCATGCTGATCGGATATTTCACCGTACGTATGATTTCAGGGATATCCGAGAGGCATACCATCACGCGGATATCGCGGTCATTCCTACGATTTTCTCGGAAGGTACCTCCTATGCCTGTCTGGAAGCGATGAGCTGCGGGTTACCTGTGGTTGCCTCTAATGTGGGTGGACTAAATGATCTAATTCAGGATGGATTCAACGGATTGCTCGTTCCACCCAACCAAGAAGCGCTAACTGCTGCTCTCGTCCGGCTTGTCCAAGACAGAGCCGAGCGGGAACGTCTTGGCATCTATGCACGCGAAACAGCACTCGCCTACGACCTATCCCGATGGAAACGCAAATGGAGTGAGGTACTCCGTACATTTCTTGCTGACGCAGATATGAAGGAAGGGGTTCGATGATGATGGATGCAGCGGATCAGACAGAATTAATGGAATCTAGATATGTTCGACGTAACGACCCGAAGACCGATACACTGATATTCCCCTTACATCCGGCATGGTGGAGCAGACCTTATGAATACGAATGGGCTCGTCAATTCGCTCGTCCGAGTGACGTTGTTCTAGACGCTGCCTGTGGCATCTCACACCCCTTCAAATTCTGGCTCGCAGAGCAATGCCAGGAGGTTCATGCCTGCGATTGGGATGATCGCATATTATCGGAGGAAGCCATCCGACTGGATATCATCTCAGACTTTGGCGAAGAAGCCGCACGTGACTTTCCTGAGTTCTATCTAGCCAAACTGCACCGTGCACAGGCTAATCTCGCTCAGTTACCCTATGAAACAAGCACATTTGACCGCGTCTTCTGTATCTCTGTATTGGAGCATCTAGATACAGGCACGATGCTACGTGCGTTTCGAGAGTTCGCCCGAGTCATGAAGCCAGATGGAAGGTTAATCGCAACGTTTGACGTGCCCGAGATGCGCCCTGACCTGTTGGAGACCATCATGGCTGTGACCGGATTAACGATTGATGGGAAGCTGAGCGTGGAAGAGCCCGAGGATGCCATCTGGTCTGACATGTATGGCACCCCCATTCGTTGTTTTCGGGCAGTCATTCGTAAAAGTTAACCGATTAAACACCGGGATCTATAAGTGCGTGTTCAAACAGATCGGTTTTCAGTATCCAGAAGATGGGGTGAAGATCGAAATGAGTAGCGGACTTTGGGAACACCCTCTATAAGTGTACCCACAGCAGCTGGCATTGCGCTGCATAGCTGTCAGCAGTGGTTGCGCCAGGGGCTGTCAGGCGCAACAATGCACGCACGCCCGGCGTAATGGTTGTCGCCGGGCGGCCTGCGGCGGTGGCTTGCAGCGAGCTGCGCTGGGCCAATTCGGCCCATGCACGCGCGGCAGGCCGCCGCCCTGCGAGCAACGCGAGCGTGCCCGCCACAAGTGCCTCCGCTGTGCGGATGGCGGCGGGCACTTCGTCCGCGAAGGGCTGCCCTGCGGCTGGAGGCTCGCCGCCGCAGAGCTGAAGCAGCCCTTCGCGGACACTCGCGGGTGCGCGCAGCACCCCGCAGCGTGCCGCAGGCGCAAGCGCCGCGAGCAGCGCCGGTGCAGCGCCGGGCGGCAACGCCGCCAGCAGGCGCAGCCATGCCGGCCAGGCGCCCGTGCGCGCAAGCGCATCGGCGGCGGCGTGCACGGCGGCCTGCGGTGCTTGCGCCGGGCTTGCGGCGGCGGGCGCTTGGTCGCCGCCGTCGCCGCATGGCGCGGGCTCGCGCAGCAGCGCCTCCGCTGCGCCGGCTGCCGCAGTCCACGGCGCTGCAGCCGCATGACGTTGAGCGAGGCCAGCGGCACGCGCACCGCCTGCTGACTCGCCTGCTACTGCGCCTACAGTGCCTACATCACCTACTTTCCCTGCTACATCACTTGCTGACTCGCCTGACTCGCCTACTTTGCATGCTACTGCGCCTACAGTGCCTACATCACCTACTTTCCCTGCTACATCACCTGCTGACTCGCCTGACTCGCCTACTTTGCATGCTACTGCGCCTACATCGCCTACATCACCTGCATCGTCTGCTACTACGCTTGCTACATCGCCTACATCGCCTGCATCGCCTGCTACTACGCTTGCTGCATCGCCTGCACCGCCTGCTGACTCGCCTGGCGTTGCGGCAGGCACACCGCGCCGCTTGCAGGCGAGCGCCCACAGCGCCAGCGTTGCTGCTGGCCCGTGCTGCGCATGCGACGCCCAAGGGCGCAACGCCACCTCGGCGACGGCATCTTCGCCGAGCTGAGCTCGTGCAAGCCCCGATGCCAGCGGCTGTGCCTGCATCACACCGGCGAGCGAGCCCGCATGGCGCAACAGCCATTCTGGCCGATGTGCATCCAGCGCGGTCTGGAGCATCACCTGCCATGCCACTAATGGCAGGTGATGCCTTGCAACAACGCGTGCCACCGCGTTTGGCCGCTCCGTAACCGCAGCTAACCACAGTAGCCGCTGCCATGCGGCCATGCTGTCTGACTTGGTCGCAATTGCGGCAGTGTAGGCTTCTTCTGCCTGCTGCCACTGACCTAGCTGTTCATACGCCATGCCTTCTAAGATCAAGCTGCGATATGATCCAGCTCCCGAAACGGACGTGTACTTTGAGCCTGATCCAGCAACGGACTTGGCATGTCGCAACCAATCCAGCGCGTCTTCTTCATGTCCCAGATCCAGCTGGAGCACAGCTCCAAGCTCCAATAGATCGGGAAAGTCCTCATACACCGGTGCCCAGGCTTGCACAATAGCTAGCGCCCGTTCGGGATGTCCGTATTCTCGCCAGGCATACGCCGTCTTGAGCACCAGATCAGAGTGGTAGCCACACCCTAGTTCTAGTTCTGCCAGTAGAGGAACTAATAACCGCAATGCTTCCTCATAATTTCCTTGTTGAAACCACTCGGCAGCGAGTGCATACAACAATTCAGGTTGGTCTGGGGTTTGATTCAGAGCGGAGCGGATTAACCGCATATTCCGCTCTATTTTATTTTTGCTCGTAATGACCCTATCTAGATATCCATCATGTAGAATCTCTAGCTCACACGCTGCAATCCCCTGTGGTGCGAAGGCATAGATAGAAGAAGCGACCTCTTCATGAATCGTTCCTTTAAAGGCGATCCGAGGATCGTTCCGAAATAGACGACACACCACATCTGTTACTCGTTCTTCACCGGAGTGACCGAGCAGGCTTGTCACTTGTATCCAATATCCCCATATCTCATCCTGACCACTTGATACTAGACGCTCCAGCTCAGCACGCATTGACTCGGTTGGCAGCCATACTTCATCTGCATCCAGCACTAAAATCCACGGATTTGTCGCTAAGGCGAGGGATTGATTACGCGCTCTAGCGAAATCCCCCGACCAGGCGGCATGCATTACGATTGCACCATAGCGACGGGCAATATCAGGTGTATCATCGGTTGATCCTGTGTCCACAACGATGATCTCATCGACCACATTATGGACTGCGTTCAGACACCGCTCAAGATGCTGCGCTTCATCCTTAACGATCATGCACAAGCTGATTCCCATCCCCATGTTTATCCCCGCCCTTATCCGCCTCTACTCTACTTAAGACCCGAAACCATCCGGCCCTGGCAGTTCCAATCGAAGTCGTTGTACCAGTGGCCAACACCGCTGCCGTTGTCCATTTATGCCTTCACTCCACTCACGAAGCTGTTCATCCGCTGCACTTACGAGCCCACGAACCAACCAACTCGTACCCGCTACCGTATTGGCTGCCCCGGCAAAAGGCTCCTCTGCTTGCTCCTGACGCGTCTCTCCCCCCGGTGAGACCTCAATCGCGAGCTGTTGCCGACCCATCTGAATGAGTGCATGAAGCTCTTGCCATTGACCTGATTGCACACATCCTTCCATCAGCAACCCAAATGCCTGCCATCCCTCATACCCGCCGTTAGCTGATTTCCCTTTGGTCACAGGTGGATTACTCACCTCAGCCTTGCCTTCCTGCCCTTCTCCCCCCAGTCCATCCGGCTTGGAATGACGATAGAGCCAATTGCATAGTTCATCCTTACCTTCTATGGATCTTCCTTGAGCCCAATGTAATCGATCGAGCCAGCTGGTTGCTTGCTCTGCGTACAGACCCTTTTTACGCTGAATTGGCTCCAGTTTGAGTCTGGCAGCCTTCCATTTCCCAAGTTGAATCTGAAGCAGAGCCTCTGCCATGGATAGTCGTTCTCGCTTCTCAACTGGATCTGCCGATGATGCAAGCTCCGCTATCCACTCGACTGCTGCCTCATAACAGCGACTTTGCTCCATCACACCCAGCACTTTGTATATCGCTTCTTCCGATTCCAGTGCAAAGCGTTCTCTAATCAGCTCGGGGATCTGCTGCTCTTGTCCCGATACCCGCATGATACGGAATATTCGGTATAGCGGGGGCAACAGGCTCGATTGGGCACGAACAGCCTCTACGTAGGCATCTACTGCACCCTCCAGATCTGCCTTCCCCTCCAGCAATCTGCCCAGCGTGTACCACGTCTGATAGGTTCCAAGACCTTCTTCGGTATGGTACATCGGCGGCGGCGCTCCCAACCGAATAGTTTCACGTAGCCAGAACTCTGCCTTCTCTACATGTCCAAGCGCATCTTCACATACCCCGCGATGATGGTGTAAGTCCGTATAATCCGGGAATAGCTCCAGCGCTGCATCAATATGCTCCAATGCCTCCTGCCAGCGATTCAGATGCTCCAGACATCGAATCTCATACTTGCATAGCAGATGTGCATAGCTAGTTACCGTTGGATCAATACCCGCCTTAGCCACACCAAATGTCTTTAGTGCCCGCTCCGCTTCACCTAGACGCAAATATTCAACACCCAGATTATAATGATGAAACGGCTGATCCGGCTCTTCCTTGACCGCTTGTTCTAACAGACGTAAATTGCGATTGACTTTGTCTTTGTGCTCCACCACAGCCGTCTGATAGCCGTAATGATGAATGATCATATCGGTTAGGTGAAACGCAGCCTCTGGATTTCTCCGGCAGATAGCTGCCGCGATCTGTTCATGTATCCGTCCTTCAAATCGATGTTCCGGCGCATTTCTGAATAGTCTCAACACCGGATTAACGGTAGCCCCTTGCTGACCCGAACCTGTATAGTTATGGATATTTAAAAACAATCCGTCACATCCGCTGACTGCCGTCCAGCTCCTGATCTGCTCCTGAGCAGCCTGATCCAGTGCTTCATCCGCATCCAGAAAGAGAATCCAATCGCCGGAAGCTCGCGCGAGTCCAGCATTACGTGCCGCGGCAAAATCATCGCTCCACGCCAAATGCACAACCATTGCTCCATACGACTCCGCAATCGCTACACTGCGATCTGAGGAACCTGTGTCTACAATGATGATTTCATCGACTGCTGCTTGCACACTGTCCAAGCATTGAGGCAGCCACTGTTCCTCATCCTTAACGATCATGCATAGCGAAATGAGATTGTTCGGCAACTTGATTCCTCCTTTCCTTCGCATGGAAGACCGTACGCCAAGGAAGCCCCTCAGCAAGCCGCAATTTTTGCTCCAGCACCGTCAGTTGAGCTGTCAGCTCAGCGACAGAAGGAGAGCGTGTTATCTCCTGCTTCATGATCTCCGTAGCCAACTGCAAATAACAGAGAGACGCACCTGCTCTGGCTCGCTGTAATCCTGGTTCTTGCTCCAGCGCTTGTTGGAACAGAGCTAGAGCTTGATCGTAATGCCCTCTGGTATACACCGTTTCCCCGAGAACGAATAGACTCTGCGCCTGTAGCTCACCTTCTGCCATACACTGAATTAACATCTCGGCTGCTGCCATCGTATATCCGGTGCGATACAGTACCTCGGCGATCCATTGCTTGTGCAACAAACGTTCATGAGGTTCTACATACAGCTCTGCGACCTTCATATGCAACCGTTTCGCAAGGGATAACTGTCCTGTCTGCACAGCCCGTTCTATGATTGTTTTTGCTAATGTTCGTACGCCTGCTGCAACTTGCGATGTAATTACCTTTTGGCTATCTCCGTCTTGCTGAATAATGCGCTCATTCTGATCGCAAAGCAGACTATCCAATGCTCTCCATGTAGAGCTTTCCTCTGGTTCAGTTACAGCCAGAAACGAGGATGGTAACGCTGCACCATGAGCCCAGCACGCTACTGCCCAGTCCATTTTCAGCTCAGACGCTTTAAATACAAGATGATCGTCCCCATCCCTATACTGCCTTTCCGCCCATTCTTGCACTGCGGACACCCTGTTCGCACACAACATCCAGTGCACGAGGTCAGCTTCCGGTACGCCATGGTTGCGATCCTGTTCTTGCAGAAGATGAAGTGCATGTTCGTATGCTCCACAGGAGGCAAGCGCTTGAATAACCTCCGTTATATCCCGATCAGCTTCAACGACAACTCGTTGCAGTTGTTCCTTCCATTGGTCTTTCCATCCCGTCTTCAATTGTTCAGCAATCCGTTCATCTGGCTCACCCGACTGTTGTAGCACATCAGCCAAACCTCTCCACGCTGGTGTATAGGTTGGCATACTAACTAACGCAAGCTTATATAATTGAGCTGCTTCTTGCAGGAATCCTTTTTTCTGCGCTAACCGCCCCATCGCTGTATAGGGTTTATAGGTAGCCGAACCCTGCTCTGTAACATAAGCTGGCTCGGATTGAACCCCATGTCCTTTATCGCTAGTGCTCTGCAATTCAATCTTCGTTATGTTCTCTGATGTTCCATTGTCTGTATGATGCTCAACTGCTTCTGCATAAACCTGATAAGCGCGTTCTTCCAAACCCTGCTGCTGCAACGTCTCCCCGAACAATAGATGCAGATCCGCATAGCCCCAATAACGCTGTCTCTCTACAGCCAGAAGTCCATGTGCTTCATCGTAACGTTCCAGCACGACAAGCACCTTCGTATAGTCTCGAACCAAGGTTGGACGATAAGGTGCTTCCAGCGGAGTCGATTGAAGAGATTGCGCGAATGCTTCTGTCGCCTTCTCCACATCTCCTAGCTGGCAGTACGTTACACCGAGATTATAGAGGTGAAAAGGATGCTCTGGTTGTTCTGCAAGCTGCTTCTGTAACAGCTTGAGATTGCGACGTGGTTTGTGTCCGGTCTCCATAGTAGACGGCAAGTAACCGTCATGCATGATCACTAATGGAGCGAGAGGTTCCTGCTCCACGAATACACCTTTTGCTATTTCAGCAGACAGCTCGCTTTCTACACTTGCACCCGCAGTTATCGCTCTTTCTCTATCTCCTACGGTGCCACGAACGAGCTGTTCATGGATCCGTCCAATGTACCGGTATCCTCGACCTGCTCGGAAGAGACGGACAGGCTGAAACAACACGTTCGCTTGCTCCTGTTCGCCGATTCGATTGATTATGGTGACTCGCAATTTGGTAATGCTAGGCTCAACCGTTGGAAGGAACGCAAGTAGCTCATCAATCCCTTCTACGGCATATTCATCCGCATCCACACACAGAATCCAGTCCGTACTCGCCAGCGGCAGACTGATATTACGGGCAGAAGCAAAGTCCTCATCCCACTTCGCATGCAGCACCGTTGCCTGATGTTGTCTAGCAATCTCAACCGTGCGATCTATGGAGCCGGTATCTGTAACAAAGCATTCACTTGCAAGTGATTGGAAGCTGCCCAGACAACGGGGCAGGTAATGTTCTTCATTTTGCACAATCATGTGGATTCCGACTAACCCTTGCTTCACAGCACCATCACCTCCTATGCCAAAAAAATACATGGAGCCCACAAAAGCGGACTCCATGTACCTATATGATGATCGATCGGGTTATGTGCCTTGTCCATTGAAGATGACATCAATTGTTGTGGGTGATCCGATGAGACTGGAACGATAGGATAGGCGTGTATATTTGAGGAAGCGCTGTGGCACCAATACATCCACCGATCCAGATAATATGCCTGTGACGGTTGTTACATCGGTGTACCAGTTCGTTCCGTTAGCACTGATCTCAACGCGAGCATCCACCCGATTGACTCCTGGACCTCGGTTATATACGAAGAAGGAATACGTTCCGAATACACTGGTGGTCACTGCCGGAAGGGCTGTAAAAGCATTCGCGGTCGGTGTACCAATAAGTTGTGATTCCTGAAAGCTCTTCTGTGATATAGAAGTTACGCTGCTTAGTGTTCCCGCTGTGATGGTTGCGCCAAGCACACTGGTAATGGTTCCATTCAGTAGATTGGTCAACGTTCCTGCCGTGATGGTGGCTCCCAGAACACTTGTGATTGTACCGTTCAGTAAGTTCGTTAACGTTCCGGCAGTCACGGTTGCTCCGAGTACGCTCGTAATGGTGCCGTTCAGCAGGTTTGTTAACGTTCCTGCGGTAATGGTCGCTCCGAGTACACTTGTAATCGTACCATTCAGCAAGTTGTTTAACGTTCCTGCCGTGATGGTAGCTCCGAGCACGCTTGTAATTGTACCGTTCAGCAAATTGCTCAGCGTTCCCGCTGTAATCGTGGCGCCAAGCACACTGCTAATCGTACCCGCTGTGATGGTTGCTCCAAGTACACTCGTAATCGTACCGTTCAGCAAATTGCTCAGCGTCCCCGCTGTAATCGTAGCACCAAGCACACTTGTGATTGTACCATTCAACAGGTTCGTCAACGTCCCTGCCGTTACCGTCGCACCGAGTACACTCGTAATCGTTCCCGCTGTAATCGTGGCACCGAGCACATTCGTGATCGTACCATTCAACAGGTTCGTCAACGTTCCTGCCGTTACCGTCGCGCCGAGTACACTGGTGATCGTTCCGGCTGTAATCGTTGCGCCAAGTACACTCGTGATCGTACCGTTCAACAGGTTGGTCAGCGTTCCTGCTGTGACGGTCGCACCGAGCACACTCGTAATGGTTCCCGCTGTAATGGTTGCCCCAAGTACACTCGTGATCGTACCATCCAACAGGTTCGATAGCGTTCCTGCCGTGATCGTTGCTCCGAGCACGCTGGTAATTGTACCATTCAATAAATTGGTCAGTGTTCCCGCCGTCACTGTAGCTCCCAGCACACTATTGATGGTACCAGCTGTAATCGTTGCGCCAAGGACACTTGTAATGGTTCCGTTGAGAATGTTCGTAATCGTTCCTGCATTAATCGTAACGGTAGTCAAACCTGAGATGTTACTGATTGTCCCGTCCAAAATAATACCGACCACATTGCCGCTTGTATCGGTTCTGACAGGTTGAGCTGTCCCCGTGCTATCCTGACCGAAGATCAAGGTTCGCAAGTTATCGGGATTGGTATTAAACGTTGTAAAGTTAGGCATGCGCCTCGTCCTCCTCCCTGGTCATATCTGTCTTGATATACCCCTTTACCGCACACGTTGTGCCTGAAAATAAACATCGAGCCTTGTTGGTTGATCTGGCTGAACCGATTGAATAACCAGCCGGGTATAGTGTAAAAATCGCTGTGGCACCAAAGCCTTCGTCTGACCTCCCGCGATCACCTCCTGGCTGTCCACGGCATAATCCACGGCATTGGGGCTGACTTGAATCTGCACAAGTGCCGGATGTTCACCCCGGTTCACGATGCCATATGTGTACATGCTGAGCGATGAGGTATCCTGTGCCGGCAGAGGTTGGGTCGTATTTTGGGTCATGGCTCCGACATACGTATGCTCGGTAAAACAGTGAGTAGCACCAGGGAGTTTGGTATGTGAGGAAGTACCCTGCTTGAACCGAGGACGCGTAATCCGGGAACAAGGGGGTTTCAGCAATTTAGCGCGGCAGGAACGACGAGGTTGGCGGCGGTTTGCATATTTAGTTGAGGGATGCGTTTTTTTCTTGCATCGCTTCGCTGTTCGACTCATCTCAATTTCCCCTTAAAAAATGTGCTTCCGCATCGTATGCCTTTATTTAAAATACGGGCACGGCATCTGCCGCTATTTCCAGTTTTCCTCATTTTGTCCCAAACCCTTCATCCGTTTCCCTCATACAATGCAAGTACAATGAAGCATACGAGAGAAGGCTTGTTCTAGAGCTTGTTGATTCTGATTTTTGGAGCAATCTCTATAGCTATAGGGTGATCTATTGGTCGTAAGGGAGGTGGAAGAGATAACGAACTATAATGTGTTCAATCAGTCGAACGGCCCTTTATTCACACAGTTGACGAATACATTCTCCGCTCCTGGTATTGAGGCTTCGGCAGAGAGCGGAGCCGCGGCGGCTGGTAGTTTTTTTGCACTGACTACGAATAACTCCTCCATTCCCTCCAACCAAAACCTTCTGCTACAGATCATTAATGCGGCTGGCAGTGGCAGAACGATACGGATATCAAGCATACTTGGAGGCGCCACAGCGGCGGCAACCTTGGTTATATATTCGGGGGGAACAGTGACCGCAGGAAGCACTCCCGTTCCAGTCAACACCTTACTTGGTAATGCCAACGCCAGTGTAGTCACCACAAGGCAAAATACAGGTACACTCGGCGGTGCATTCACAAGTCTCATCAGTATTCCGTTAACGGCTGGCATGTATATGCTGGATTTTAATGGTGCGCTCGTTGTTCCTCCGGGACAAACATTATCGATTAGTCTGGGTACGGGGAATCAGACCGCAGCGATCAATCTATCGTGGTGGGAATTCTAATCTACTTATAATGCGTGTTCAAAAAGGACGGTTTTCAGTACCGAGAAGATGGGATGAAGATAGAAATGGAGTAGCGGAGCGTAGGCAAAACGACGTGAGCAACTACATTGTTTCCAAAGGAAACAACCTTCGTAAGGATCTACCTATTTCGGCTGAATCCCAACTTCGATGCTGAGATGCCTTAGGGCATCCTTCGTAATCAAAAGCGGACTTTTGGAACAACTTCTTATAAAGGTGGTGTATACTGTGCCGAATAATAATGTATTCAACCCTTTAAGTCAGCCCGTCTATACCTCCAATACAAACACCTTTACTTCCCCCGGCATTGTTGCTCCACCTGAGACGGATGCCGGCAACACAGGCAATCTATATAACGCGGGTTCAACCAACTCAACCACGCTTGGATTGTTAGGAGGTAGCGTCATTGCAACGGTGCAACTAACCAATCCTGTGGGTAGCGGTAGAACCCTGTATGTATCACGACTCTCTGGCGGGATTACGGTAGGGCTCAATCTTCTGTCTTCCTTTAGTGGTTCGATGACGCTAAGCGCTAATGGCACACTAACCTCACCGACCACCATAGCCGCAGTGAACAGCAATCTATCCAGCACGAATACCAGCGTTGCAACAGTACGTACCTCTGCTTCCGCTCCCACTGGAGCGACTACAATCATGTCGATGCCTCTACAGGCTGGGCCATTTGCATCGAGCGTATGGGGGCAATATGTTGTTCCCCCAGGTCAGTCGATCAACCTGACTGTTAGTGGCTCCCTTTCCGTTGCGGGCTTACTAGCCTCAACTGCTTACTTTGCTTGGTGGGAAGTGTAGCATAGCAAAGCAATTCTTCTTGCTACTCTGATGCATGCTACGCTATGCATGCCAAAGAACAGCCGCTTCTGGTGAAAACCAGCTAGCGGCTGTTCTTGTTTTAATTTAAAGCATCCCATCGTGATCAAGTTGGTCGCAAATGATAGCGGGTCAAACTTATTCTTGTAAGGCAGCAACGGGAGATTTCCCCTCTGACCATAAGACACGTTGCAGTACGATGCCTATGACCCCAATCATAAATGTGGCAATACCGATGTATTGGAACGCCGGGCTCGCCCCGGCTGACCGAATCAAAATCCCCCCTACAAGGGGAGCAACAACCAGCACCACACTGGATAAGGAATTTTGAATACCGAACACTCGGCCTGTGAAGGCAGGAGGGGTTTCCTTTTGCAACAGATAATTCAGTGTAACCATAGACAGCCCGTTGCCTAGTCCAATACACACGCCCCAGACGATGACCCAGATCTCTGGGGTTAACGGTGTTACCCAACCTAAGGCAGCAATACCGATTCCAATAAATATAAAACCGCCTCCTAAACCCCAACCATAACCGATTCGTGGCAGACGATTCAGCAACAGAATTACGACAACTGCACCCGCTCCCACGGATGAAGCCAACCAACCAAGTAACGATTCATTTCCAGGCTTGATTGCCCGAAACAGTGTTGTAAACTGATAATCAATCATCAGAATGGCTAGTAAGCCAAAACAACCAAACACAATCGTGGTCAGTAGGATTCGCCTACTTCTAATAAAGTTCCACCCTTTAACCCACTGTGTGAGCACCGATTCGATTTCTGTACTAGTCTGCTCAGGCTGTCCATCACCTTCCAGTCGCTTCGGCTGTTCTAGCTGTCGTAATGGCCACAATACTAAGCCTGATATGAGACGGGTACACGCGTTAATGACAATGCAGAGTTGAGGTGAAAATACAGCCAAAATGACAGCGCCCAGCAGCGGCCCTGCAACTTTAGAACACTGTGCAACAAAGCCATTTAGAGAAGATGCCTGAAATAGATGCTCCTCTGATACCACCTGGCGGGTTAGTGCCTGTTGGGCTGGAATATGGAATACTCCCATCATGGCTCGCAGGGTAAGAAGCGGCAGCAGCCATATCGCACTAGGAGCGAACAGAATAGCAATAGTTAGCACAACAGTAATTACATCACAGAGTAACATGATTCTAACTTTGTGAAACCGATCTGCGAGCGTACCTGCGACAGAACCCAGCAATATACCCGGAACCGCCATGCATACAGGAATCAACGCGATGATTAACGGATCAGCACCCCACCGATAAGCGACCATGACCTGAATTGCTAGTGCATCGAACCAATCTCCGAAAGTAGCAAGCGCGTATGCAATAAACATGCGAACAAACTGAAAATTACGCCATAACCCTTTGGATGAATTGAACGGACTTGGCGATCCGTTAGATTCTTTGTTTGTACTCGTCATTATGCAGTATTCCTCCCTTGATTACAGCCGCGATCCACGGTAAGTTCTTGACTGTAATCATACGAGAGTTATATCAGAGGAAGATCAGAGGCGGGAGGAAATGTGGACAAAAAACTGCGGACTTCATCAACAATTTGCTGTCCGTACACAGGCACGCCGAATTCTTTGGCAATCTCAGCATAGACTTGTTGATATTTAGTGAGCAGGCGTCCCTGAACACGGTGATGTGCCATGAATAATAATACTTGATGTGCAGAAATGATATATAACGGTGCATTCAATGTCATTTTTAGGACATCCAGTCCATCATCAATTCTAGGCTCCGCTTCAAGGAAACGTCCCTGCCTTAACAGCCAAAATCCTTCCATGATCTGAAACCGCCCAATTTCACGCAAATAAGGAGCATCCTTCAAACCTGCTCGTAAAATTTCCATCTGCTCCTCCACCCGTTCACCACTACCACCCCAAAGCTCGACATACAATTCAGACAGTGCGACAGGTAGCTTGAAGTTGACCAGGTTGTCTGTTTGAATAACACGATGCGTCTCTAATAGCTGTGTCTTAGCTTGTTGATATTGCCCTACCTCTGCATACACTTCAATAATATTTAGAATGCGGAGTTCTCGAAGCCGATCTGTGGATAATGCAGATGAACGCAATACCCTTTCATATAGGGCTAACGTTTCCGCCGGTTCAATCAGAACATGAACAAAAATCAACAGCCAATAGAAACGCTCCTCAAACAGAACTTCCTCCGTTGTAATCAACCATTTCAAATCTCCCATAATAAAATGTATATATTGTTGATAGAAAGGATCGATCTGTATGCCCAGAGCATCCTGTTGATTAACAAGCGTTAAGAGCGACTTCCCTTGTCCAAATAGATGGTATTTACGGAACAGCTCATGAACCACATCTCGCGTTTCCTGATCTAGCGTCGAAGGATTGGAGGGTAATGATGCTTTATTCATTTGAATGGCAAGTCGATAGCCATATCCACGCACTGTATCCAGATGAACTTCGTCCCAATGACTCAGTTTTTTGCGCAAACGGTAGATATGATCATCCACGGTACGCTCAACCGGATATTCTAATGGCCACACCCGATCAAGTAGTTGACTACGAGTAAATGCTCTCTCTTTGTTTTGATACAGAAAATACAGTAGTGCAAATTCCTTTGCAAGCAGACAGATCGATTCCGACCGCCTTGTCACCGTATAGGTTCCTTCATCAAATTGCAAAGACATGCTGAGATCCTCCTATGTAAACTTACTAACCCAAGTCACTTGGGTTTTACACTTTTCTATGGTTTTCAACATACCACAAAAAAACCCTTTGCGATAACGCAAAAGGTTTTGGTTTGAGTAACCCGTTAACTTGCTTCGCTTTTAGACATATGTCGTAGCTTTAGCCAAGGACTACGCGGTCATCTGCCATTTTCTTACCACTAATGCGTTCGAACTCGCCAAGCAGCTCAGAGACGGTCAGTGTGCGCTTGCGTTCTTCGCTAACATCCAGAATAATTCGGCCTTTGTCCATCATGATCAGACGGTTCCCCAGGCGAATCGCCTGCTCCATGTTATGCGTGACCATAAGCGTAGTCAGTCTCATCTCACGAACTAACGTCTCGGTTAGCTCCGTAATCAGTTCCGCCCGTGAAGGATCTAGCGCTGCCGTGTGCTCATCGAGCAGCAGAATCTGCGGCTGCGTGAATGTGGCCATGAGCAGACTAAGTGCTTGACGCTCCCCGCCAGACAACAGACCTACCTTGGCATTCGGCCGTTTCTCAAGTCCAATACCCAGCTTCTCTAGCTGAGCGTTGAAAATTTCCCGTCTTGCACGGGTAACCCCAAAGCCAAGTCCACGTCCCTTGCCACGCTTATAGGCCATCGCCATATTTTCTTCAATGGACATATGCGGTGCGGTACCTGCCATCGGATCCTGGAACACCCTGCCGATCCAGCTGCTGCGCTTATGCTCTGGCAGGTTCTTGATCGAACGGTCATGGATCAGCACATCGCCCATATCCGGTTTCATCACACCTGATATGATGTTCATCAGCGTGGACTTCCCTGCTCCATTACTGCCAATTACGGTGACGAAATCTCCCGGGTTCATCGTTAGATTCACACCAACCAGCGCCGTCTTCTCATCCGTTGTGCCTGGATTGAACAGCTTGGTAACTTGTGTAATGTCCAGCATGATCACATGCCTCCCTTCGTCGCCCTTTGACCTGTCGATTGCATCAGCTCTTGCATTCTTCTGCGTGCCAGCTTCTTTTGTTTCATTGAGCGGCGCATGGAAGGGAATACGAGAGCGATAATAACAATAACAGCAGTAATCAATTTCATGTCAGACGTATCGAACCAAGGCACTTCAAGTGCGATTGCCACAACAATCCGATAAATAATCGAACCAACCACGGCCGCCAGCGTTGCCCAGAATACAGTTCGTGCCCCTAGAATCGCTTCTCCGATAATAACTGAGGCAAGTCCGATAACGATCATACCAATTCCCATTGTAATATCTGCAAAGCCAGCTTGCTGCGCAATAAATGCTCCAGACAAAGCAACCAATCCGTTGGACAGGCTGACACCAACAATAGTCGTTACATCGGTATTGGCTCCAAAACTTCGGATCATACGTTTGTTATCCCCTGTTGCACGAAGCGCAAGTCCGATATCTGTTTTCATAAACAGATCCAGCATGATCTTGAATAGCAGTACAACGATGATAATGATGACCATGACATGTTCTCCCGAGAACGGACTGTCCATCCCCATAATGGACTTATTCGGTGCTCCGCCCAGAATACGCAGGTTGATGGAGTACAGGGCAATCATCATCAGGATACCGGATAACAAGCCATTAATCTTACCCTTCGTATGAAGCAATCCCGTACATATACCAGCCAACATGCCCCCACCCATTGCTGCAAGACAGGCGAGCCAAGGAGAGAAATCGTTCGAGATCATCACCGCCGCAATGGCTCCTCCTGTCGTAAAACTCCCGTCAACGGTGAGATCGGGGAAGTCGAGGATTCGGAACGTAATATATACGCCGAGTGCCATTAATGCATATAACAGACCGAGCTCTATCGCTCCTTCAATTGAACTCCAGCTTATACTCACGTTGCTTCCTCCCTATTTATTGAAAAGAATGAGGCGAACCGACCTGCATGTTCGCCTCGTTCCACTCACCCGGTTATGCCCCGGTTCAATTATTCAATAATGTTATTGTCCTGATCCTTCACTTCTGCCTTCATCTCATCGGTAACTGTGATACCTTGAGCTTCAGCTGCTTTCAGGTTCAGAATCAGATCCAGCTTATCTGGAACGGTTACTTTCATATCTCCTGGGTTGGTGCCGTTCTTCAGAATATCCGCAGCCATTTCTCCCACTTGATATCCGTGATCATAATATTTGAAGCCAACGGTTGCAAAAGCACCCTTTTCAACAGTATCCCGGTCACTTGAGAAGAACGGAATTTTGTTTTTGTTAGCTGTCTGAATAATCGTATCTACCGCACTAACAACAGAGTTGTCGAGCGTGATATAGAAGGCATCGACTTTACCCACCAGGGAATCCGTCGCTTGTTTAACTTCAGATGTATTGGTCACAGGGGCTTTAACGAGCGTAATGCCATGCTTCGCAAGAGCCTCTTCCGCATTTTTCGCCATAACCACTGCATTCGGTTCACCTTCGTTAATAACAAGACCTACCGTCTTGATATCCGTTAGATGTTTAGCAATAAAATCAGACAGCTGCACAATGGCTTTTGGGTTGGTGTCGGATGCACCCGTTATGTTACCACCCGGCTTGTCCATGTCACTCACCAGTTTAGCCCCCAGTGGATCGGTTACCGCTGCGAAGAGTAATGGCTTCTCCTTCACTTGCTGAGCCAAGGCTAATGCAGATGGTGTAGCGATCCCAAGTACGAGATCATTTTTGGAGTCTCCTGAAATTTTCTGAGCAATGGATAGATTATTCGTGGAATCGCCTTGCGCATTATTATAGTCAATGCTGAGGTTCTTGTTCTCTTCGATCCCTGCATCCTTCAGCGCTGCAATGAATCCTTCGCGTGTAGCGTCAAGTGATGGATGTTCTACAATTTGTGAGATAGCGATGCGATATGATTGCTCTGCGCTTCCTTCGCCTGCACTGCCGCCAGTGCCCTCAGATTCAGTAGCTGTACCGCCATTATTACCGCAACCAGCTGCTACGATCATCGATGCAACCATCATTAGAGACAACCAAAATTTCTTTTTCATGTGAGAACCCCTCTCCATCGAATAAAATGTTGTTGCCCTCATCACTCTGTTGACACGATAGGGCGGGACATAGCGAACGCATCAACGCATTGTTGCTTTTATCGACAAAAGCAGACAAATGCAGACGATCCTCCATGTGACTGATGCCATGACCGATGTTTGTCTTTTATTGTTTCCCTAATATTAAGGGGCGTCCTCCTTCCCGTCAATGGTTGAACCGCTTCCAATTTGGATTAATTGATTATCGGTGATAGAAAACATTACACAAACCAAAAAGACAACCCATAAGTTACATGGGCTGTCTAGGACGTGACTAGAAAGGTTCTTAAAAAAGCAGGTTTGATGAATTTCTGGTTCAAGCAAGGACGTTTACCGCAGGCATGCTGGAGTACATCAAGGGAAAGTGATGCACTAGGGTTGAGAAGGCGACGAACGATAAAAGGTAGACAATGCACTTAAGTTAGCGTCAGATGTGAGAATCACGGCTTTCGATCATGCTCCATCTCTAACGAACTCAGTCGGCCTTATTCGCGGTAAAATTGCATTCAGGAAATTCTAACGAATCGTTGACACGCTAATACGACTTTTTAGGGCTAGGATTAGATCCATTACGCTGTATTTCGTCATTTAACGCTTCTCAGATTCGTTACCATTTCCATTAGTCATTATATGGCCGAATAAGGTCTCTCAGATTCGTTAACACCGACGGTGTAGGGAGAAAGGCTCGTTGATGAATATACTTTATCCCCTCGTTACCTTACTCGTTTTATTCAGATTATTTATTAGTTTTCAGACACTTTCTAGTTTTTCATATAATATTCTCAGTGTCGCTGGAGGTTGTGCACCATAGGACACCGACATGCAATTCGATTTCTCTATATAGTAGTGTGTTTAGTTCTGTTCTTCCTGTATATCTCTCAGTTCAGCAGAGGTTAGTCCTGTGGCTTTCATAATGGTATCTTGGTCAAGACCCATGGATAGCATATTTTGTGCGATCTTGCGTTTACTCTCTGCTTCTCCTTCTTTAATGCCTTTCTTCAACCCTTCTTCACGTGCACCTTCAATCATTGATGCCTCATCGCGCAAAAACTTTTGCCGTGCCTCGTATTGTTGACGCGCCTGTTCATCCTGACTTAGGAACTCCAACACACTCATAGCCTTCTTCAATGCAGGTTCCAATTCATGCATCATTAACGCCTCCCAGCTAGATTTTGTTATTCCTTTAAGAAATAATAGCCAGCGCACTAATCCGTCTTCCATCTTGATGTTGGTATCGTTTAACTTAGGGATCTCCATAAAGTGAATTTCTAAATCATCTGTCAACGGTATATGAGTAGTGTCTTCTCTCAAATGAAATACGTTGTGATACTGATCATTTGGGAGCATGCTAAAATTTATAATATTGATTGTCACACATTTTTTGAGCTGACTATAACGCTGACCCTCAAGTAATTGTCCAGAGAATTGTTTTCCCCAATAAAACAAAGTTCTTTTCTCTAAATCATACTGGTTAAACAACTGCATTTCCACATTAATTAGTTTGCCCATATCTGTTTTTGCGTGAATATCCAGTATGGACTGTTTTTCTCTCGGTGTGTTCTTGTCCGTATATGGATTAAGTAAAACAATTTCTGTTAGCAGGGACTCCCCTGCATTCTTGAACGTCTGATTAAGGAAGGCCAGAAGTACATCCTTATTATCCTCACTTCCAAAGATTCGTTTGAACACGTAATCATTCTTGGGATCAAGCAGTTCATTCATCATTGTTCACTCCTATGTGCAAAATTAACAGAATATATAAGTTGAGTTTCCAACAAATATATAGATGTAGAAAAGCACCGGATGCTTGTTCCAGTATAACACGCATACAAGTTATTTAGTAACGTTTTTACGTAATATCTAAACAAAAAAAGACTGTTTCGACAGATCGAAACAATCGTATATGTTAACCTATTCATGTTAACCCAGCATCATTAATTCCCTGATGCTTCACGAATCTGATATGTGCATTTCTTGCCACCATCGGCATAACATTCTGTGCGCTCCACATCAGCCTTCAGCAACGAACGGAATAACTCTAATTCACAGCGACAAGCCTGTTTATAGACACTTGCCACCTGTACAATTGGACAGTTCAGCTCCGTGATGACATAAGTACCGTCATCCTCTTGCGAAGCATCTGCCATATATCCGTTGTTATTCTGAATACGCGCCAGTTCCTCTACACGTCCAGCCAGATCCTGACCCTCCATCTGAGGCAAACCATTACGCAACAGTTTATCCCGGCGGCTCTCAAACAACGTATCTACAACGCCACTTCCCGCAGATTCCGATAGTTCCTCTAACAACTCCAGTGTAAGCGAAGGATAGGACTTCGGGAAAAAGTTATCTCCCAGCCCCGTCAGATGATACACCGATGACGGGCGTCCTGCTGTAGCACGGGCTTCATGAACCTCAATCAGCCCTTCTTGCTCCAGTGACGTAAGGTGACGGCGAATAGCCATGCCTGTCAGCCCTAGCTCAGCCGTTATCTCCCTCGCGGTCAACGTGCCTTGTCGCTTCAGCATGAACAAGATCCGTTCACGCGTCGTCATTTCATCTTCACGTTTCACGTGCAGCACCTGCTCTCCCTGCTTATGCGTGTACTGGTGCTGCCTCCCGGCAAGCATCCGAGCAAAAGCGGTTATGCGTCTCTTCGCAATCCTCACAGCTTACATGCTGTAGGTTGCAGGTTGGACAATTAATATATCGGTCATGCGTTGTTCCGCAGTGATAGCAGCTAGCAATCACAATATCTTCGTCTGTACGATTGATTGGTACGGAAATACGCTCATCAAATACATAACATTTACCGTCAAACAAACGACCTTGTACTTCTGGATCTTTACCATACGTTACAATGCCGCCTTCAAGCTGAGCTACATCCTGGAATCCTTCATTAATCATGAATCCAGTCAGCTTCTCGCAACGAATGCCACCCGTGCAGTAGGTAATGATCTTTTTGTCCTTCATATCGCCCAGATTCTCTCGAATCCACTCTGGAAACTCACGGAATGATTCCACGTCTGGCCGGATTGCTCCGCGGAAGTGACCAATTTCGTACTCATAGTCATTACGTCCATCGATCACGATGACGTCATCACGCTGCAGATGCTCGTGGAATTCCTTCGGTGAGAGGCGTTTGCCGCTAACCACATTGGGGTCAAGCTCTTCGTCCACACGGAAGGTGACCAGCTCTGCTTTGTGACGAACAAATATTTTTTTGAACGCATGCTCTTCGACATCATCAATCTTAAACACCATATCGCTGAACAACGGATTCGCATGCATGTCCTTCATGTATTGCTCCGTCTGTTCCGGTGTTCCCGACACCGTTCCGTTGATGCCTTCAGCAGCAATGAGAATACGACCTTTTACGCCTAGATCCTTACAATATTGCAAATGCTCTTGCGTAAATGCTTCAGGGTCTTCAATCTTCACGAACTTATAATATAAAAGCACGCGGTACGCGCTGTTACACATGTATATCACCTGTTCCTATTCCATGTTGATATTGGCCGGATTCCCGGCATGCCGACAACGGTGTGCCCTTGCTTCGTAACCTAATCATTCCAATCGACTATGCATATGCATACTTGTCAAAAAGAAAAAGAAACAGCCGCCCGAAACAAATGTCTCGAACTGCTGCACAACATTCGACTTTAATTCCTGCATTCTAGTTTATCGGAAGCGCAAGGACTTAGTCAATATAAATGTATAGAAAGGCAAGCAAGTTATGGAATTATGCTGGATCTTTCCCTACCATTAATTAATTCAACTCACTCCGAGATGGTAATGATCGAGGTCTCAAAGTGATATCCTGTACTGTCCAGCACAGACTGTGACAGCAATATTTTACTGCCTTCTGGGCTCCAAGCAAGCGGGTCAGACACGTTATCCATGTCCGCAGAGATCTGGAATTGTTCGGCCGACTCGGTGTTAGACACAAACAATCCTTTTTCGTTATCACTCTCGGAATTGATTGTATAGGCAATTTTGGAATCATCTTGCGACCAGCTTGTGCCAAATATTTGCGTGCCGCGCGCAAGCGTAGCTTTCTCATTGCCTTCTAGATCAGTAAGCACTAGTGCACGCTTCGTATCGGCTGTTTTTTTCACAATAGCTAGTCTCGTACCATCGTTGGACGGAATAACCCACTCCACACTTTTCAATACCTGCTTCACTTCGCCAGTCTCCGCATCGTAAGCGTTCAGCTGACCGTCCTCACCCGTAATGTAGTATACTGTGCTGCCGGAAACCTCTACACTACGAATGTTGAAGCTACCTACCTCGACTAATACTTTGGTGTTGCCTTCGACATCGGCCGAGACCAGATTGCCTTCCATATTCGGATACACAACATGTGTATTATCCAGCCACGCACCCTCACCCACGAATCCCATATCCTTACCCGTTTGTACAGACTCGCCATTATTCAGATTCAGAATGAAGCCTTTGCCCACACTCTCCTCAGGCTCACGATAGAAAACATATTGTCCATCCGGTGAGGCCATTGGCGCCGCAAGACTTACATCACTCTCTTTTAGCAACGTATCCGTTCCTTTCGCAAGGTCATGCATATATATATTGTTTGGATAGCGTTCTTCTCCCTCAACCGTGACTGGCTTAAGATCTTTATTCGGCTTATCTAGCAAAATCGAGTCAGATGTTAACCAGCCCACACCGCGAATATTTGCGATTTTATCGATTTTCTCAAGCTTGAAGCTCTGGTATACGGATGGATTCGTATTATCTTTAACGACGATATCTGTCCCTCCTGCGCCACTTCCCATGCTACCGTTCGTTCCTGTATTTCCCCCGCATGCCACTATGGACAAGAGTGATATCGCCCCAACCGCACCTAAGGCCATCTGTTTCCAATTCATCATGTTCCCCCCTGAATGCTGTCTATAGATCAATCATACCGATGGGTTACATCCAAAGTTATTCAGAATTGTTTCCAACTTGTAAACTTGGATTCGCAAGCGGAAAAGTCAATTCAAATGTCGTTCCTTCTTCTTCGTCCTTATGCAGTGGTAACAACTGAATTGTTCCGCCCTGCTTTTCTACAAATTGCTTTACGAGTGATAGCCCGAGGCCTGTCCCGCCGGTCTTTCTAGCTCGATCCTTGTTAACGGTGTAAAAAGGTTCAAATATCTTCTCCCGTGACTCTTCCGGAATCGGCACACCCGAGTTGAAGATACGAATAACTGCCTTCTGTTCTTGTACACGCGGCTCACTGTAGACACGAATCACACCGGCTGGTTCGTTATATTTAATAGCGTTGTCCAACAAATTAATGAAGATGTGCATCAGGTTCTCCCGGTCACTGTGGATAGTTGCCGGCTCTAGATGCATTTCCATTGCAAGCCCGAACTTCTCCGCTTTGCCGCGCATCCGTCCACAAGCATCCTCCAGTAATGCCCGAACTTCGACATCCTCAGCCTGATTCTCAAAATCATACTTCTCCAATGCCGAGATGTGCAGCACCTTCTCGACCATCTCATACAACCGCTCTGTTTCTTTACTTATGTTATTGGTCGCATCCTCCAATAACTGAGGATCATCCTTGTACATGTTCAGTAATTCAACATAGGCCTTGATTGAGGTGAGTGGTGTCTTGAACTCATGACTGATGTTCCCAATATATTGTTTCTGCTGTTGTTCGAGCGCTTGAAGCTTCTCGATGGCCAGCTTCAGTTTCTGCTGCTCATCATGCATCGCTGTAATATTCTGACGAATGGAGTTGCTCATATAATAGATGCCCTGACCTAGCTCCCCCAGCTCATCCTTCCGTTTCACAGGTGATGCTTCGATATAATCCCCTTCGCGGATGGAATCCGCAGACTTCTTCAAGCGTGTGATCGCCACAGCAAATCGATTATAGAAAAGATAACCGAGAACAAAGCTTAACCCTACCACGGCAATTCCTGCCCACATAAATAAATTCAGAATTCGAGCGTAAAATTCGTGATAACTCTGGATGGAATACTGCATTCGCACAGCACCCATCTGTCCATCTGGCCCATCAAGTGGAGCAACATAGAGAAGCGTCTCCCCCTGCTCCCGATACACGATCTTATTTTGAAGCACATAATTCAGCGTCTCCGTCATATCTTCTGTACGTTCTCCGGTTGTGATGGATGAGCCTACCTGTTGTCCCTTCATATCATATAGAGCGATAGGAAGCCCTGTGGAGTTAGCGAGTTCCTGGGCAAGCCGGCGACCGCTCTGTTGTAAAAATGCATCCGGCTCCAGGTGGATCGACTCCGTATAGTAGGACTGTCGTACGTTCAGATTCACCAGACGGGTCTGTTGTGACAGAATGTCCTCGATCTGCGTTTGCTGGTTGCGCTCGATACCGCGTAATACGAGGTAGCTGAGCACAACGACCGTGAGAATCAGCAAGGCTGCGAGGAAAACACTGAATTTCAGTTTGATGCTCACTCTCATATCCGTCCACTCGCTTCGGGAGCAGATGCCTTATATCCGATCCCGTAGACGGTCTGTAGCTTCTCCTGATCCGTATCACCAATTTTTTTGCGAAGACGCTGAATATGGATATCCACCGTACGGGTACCCCCTGCATACTCCATCCCCCATACTCGATCCAGCAGATCATCGCGGGTGTATACGCGTTCTGGATTGGACATCAGAATCGTAAGTAGGTCGAACTCCTTTGGCGTAAGCTCCAGCTTCTCATCATTTACAGTGACGGTGCGATGAGCAACATGAATACGCAGAGCTCCATTAGTAATCGCTTGGCTCTTCTGATCTTCTGGCGGTGGACTGCTCTTCTCCACACGGCGCATCAGGGCTTTCACTCTGGCAAGCAGTTCGCGAATCTCGAACGGCTTCGTCATATAATCATCGGCGCCCATTTCCAGGCCCACGATTTTGTCTACAATATCATTTTTAACTGTTAATAAAATAATGCCAATGTCCTCCCGATCCTCAAGTCTACGACATACACCGTAGCCATCGAGCTTCGGCATCATCACGTCTAGAATCATAACCTGCGGATGGAACGTTGCCACCTTCTCCAGTGCTTCTTCCCCATCATTGGCCGTCTCCACTTCATAGCCTTCCCGGCGCAAAGCATAGGCGATGGCACTGACAATACTTGTTTCGTCATCCACAACCAGCACTTTTTTATTCATCGGATTCATCCTCTTCCGTTATTTCATCAGTTACTTCTTCGTTGATTGATATCACATCAAAACGATTCATAGATATATGGTACCAAGGGTTTGGCAAATTGGCTATGCAGCCTGATTCACATCTGCACACCTAAGCATCCACCTTCACCTGACATCCATATTCCCCAGCTTGAGCTTTGTTTCCCTTGTTTTATACCCCACGAACGACAAAAAGAGCCACCCCGTGTATCAGGTTGGCTATACTATGCACAAAGTATAGTACACATCTTCTATTCTTCGAATGACAGATTCACCGGTTCATCCATCATCTCATATTCGGTATCCATGTGGGTAACTGGCGTATTACGATCCACTTCTTCAAAACGGAAGCTATCCACCCACACTTTGCCTTTGCCATATAAAATAACCCCAAATGATATAACTGCACTGCCTTCTGGCACATCGAGCACAATATGGTATTGATTCCATGGCTGTGTGCCAGTGATTGGGCGATCATGCATATTATCAAACTGAAGAACATCCTGAACGTTATTGTCCACCCGCATCCATAAACTACAGAAATGCTCTACCTTTTCGTTCATGACGAATCCTGAAAACTTCATACGTTTACCTACATACTTATCTGCTTTGAATTGTTGCATCATTGTAGCGAACTCATTCATTTCCATCGGTGTGATGGATTTCATATACCCTGAGGATTTACCCTGATGTACCACTTTAGGATCTATGCCCATTTCATAATTTTGCGGGTGACTCCCAGTTAATATCCATCCATGAACCGTTGATGTATCATTCATCATTAATTCTCCTCCTCTAGATTTAGCTTTAAATAGCTTCAGGTTAAACAATTTGCGAAATCGACCTGGTGGCAGTCCGTACACCTTTTTAAATGCTCGCGTGAATGCTTCCTGGCTTTCAAACCCACACCCAAGGGAAATGTCCAAGATCCCTATATTGGTAGATCTAAGTATGGTGGAAGTCTCACTCAAACGGCGGTTGCGAATATATTCTACAACGGTCATGCCTACCTCTTTCCGAAATACACGGTGATAGTGATAGGGCGATAATCCAGCTTCTGAAGCCACTTCTTCAAGCCCTATATCTTCGTACAGACGAGTCTCGATAAAATACAGACTTTGCTGAACCATTTCACTGTATAGATTCAAATTGAAGTGCAGCCCCTTTCTATATCTGTACTATACGGGAAAGAGACGTCTCCGTTTTGATCATTTTTGCTACATTTATGTATAGCGAAAGCAGACCACAGAAAAAAGCCGACCATAGGAACATTACTCCCTATAATCGGCTCATCTATTGAACGACTTAAATCATCCCATTCTTCGCGAATGGTTGATATTAGCTTCTACCTTATACTGCTGGAACGGGCTGCGCTCCAATCGAATCATCCTCGTCATGATCCACAAGGGCGTGTTTCTCCCAAGCCCGACTCTTCCAGCGGAAATACATAATGAAGGCTCGTGTCCACTCATCGGCTGCAATGGCTAGCCAGATTCCTGCCAGACCCATGTTCAGTTGGAATACAAACAGGTATCCTAGCGGCAAGCTTAGGCAGACCATCGAGATCAGTCCCATATATACCGGGAACTTGGCATCTCCTGCGGCACGAAGGGAGTTAATGATCACAATGTTGGTTGTGCGTCCCGTTTCAAGCACGATACTGAGCAGGATGACCTGCGCAGCAATCCGAATCACTTCCGGATTATCCGTGAACAAGCCTACAAGCGGTACACGGAATGCGATCACGACTAGATCAACGGCAATGGTCGCGATCATGGCCCATTTTACACTTTTCCAAACACGCTGGTAAGCCGTCTCTTGCTGCTTGGCACCCACCAGTCGTCCCACCATAATTGCTGTACCCATACCAATCGCCATACTGAATAGATAGATATAAGACGAGATATTATGCGCATATTGGCGAGAAGCCAGTGCTTCTGCACCCAGGAACGTGGCATAGAAGAAAAAGACAAGCTGACAGGAATGATACATAATCTGCTCTACGGCAGATGGAATACCAATCTTCAGAATCTTCGCTACATAGTTTTTCGTAAATTGCAGATAGAACTTAATTTCCACTCGCACTTCGGTCACACGATAGAGCAACCAGAAGAAGATCAACAGACAGACAAAACGGCTCACAATGGTTGAGATCGCTGCGCCCTCTACCCCAAGTGCTGGCATGCCGAGGTGACCAAAGATCAGAATATAGTTAAGCACAACGTGAAGCACGTTCATAAATACAGAGACATACATTGTCTCTTTGGTAAATCCATACGTACGAATAATCGCAGCCAAGGAATTAATCAACGCTTGAAGGAAGATGGCGCCTCCGACAATGTGCATGTACGCTTTGGCATAGACTAGAATCTCACCCTGCACGTTCATTTTCTCCAGCAGCATTCCGCCAAACACAAGGAACGCCCCGCTGAGCACTAGACCTACAATGAGGTTCAGCGTAATTGCCATACCTGTAATTTTGGCTGCTTCATACAGTTTCTTCGATCCGATATATTGAGCAACAACAATCGCAGCTCCGTTACCGACAACCTCCAAGAGCAAGATCGCTATCGTAATGATCTGGTTCGAAGCTCCGATTCCAGCTACTGCATTGTCTGACACGGAACTAATCATCAACGTATCGACCGTACCCATTAACATAAACAAAAATAATTCCAGAAAAATCGGCCAGGTTAATGCGAACAGATTAAGCGATTTGCCCTGTTGCTGTGTCCCTGTTTCCGTAACGGCTGCACTCATGATGTCACCTCTTTAATCTCCATAAAATAAATAATTGCACTTAAACTTCCGACATTGAATCTTGATGTTTCAACATGTAAACAAGGGGTATAGTAGCATAGACTTTCTGAAAAAGCATCCGCTTTTACGAAAATAATTTTATTTTTTTCAAAAATTTTGAAAATGAATGGAAAAAGATGCTCTCTCATAATATTTACATACAACAAAAAGCCTGAACCGATGGGTTCAGACTTGAAGATAGCGCTGTTTATTTAATAGAACCTTGTGTCACCCCGTTAATAATCCATTTCTGCGCGAATAGATAAATGATGATCATCGGCAACAATGCGAGCAGATAGGAGGCAAACGCTAGGTTGAAATCTGTATTGAACTGACCCTGGAACACATACTGCACCAGTGGCAGTGTATATTGAGACGGATCGCTGATAATGACGAGCGGTAGCAAGAAGTCATTGTAGGTCGACAGACATGTCAGAATACCGACGGTGGCACTGATCGGTGCCATTAACGGGAAAATGATCCGCCAGAACGTGCCCCAAGTCGTCGCACCATCCACAAATGCCGCCTCCTCCAGCGTCACCGGAATCGAACGGATATACCCAACATACACAAATACGTTAAAGGCAAGTCCATAGACCGTATGCAACAAAGTAAGGCCAAGTAAGTTAGTCATCTCAAGCGAAGACGTCAGCTTAACAATCGGCAGCATAATGATGGGAAACGGAATGAACATTGCACTGACGAAGTAGTAATATAGCCCTTTGAAAAACTTTCGTTTCTCCATATTACGTGATATCGCATAAGCGACCATCGAGTTGCTCAGAAGTGTGAGCACAACCGTCGATGCGGTCACCATGGCACTATTACGGAACGACTGGAAGAAGTTCGTCATATCAATCGCACTTGCGAAGTTCTCCCAGTGGAGTGTTGTCGGAATGGCGAATACCGACTGTGCCATCTGCTCTGGATTTTTCAGAGCAATCGTAACGGTCATATACAGTGGGAACAAGATAAACAGTGTACCCAGCACAACAAGTAACATCACGAGCCAGTTCGTACCTAGACGGCTTCTCATTACAGATCCATCTCCCTTCTTTGCAGGAACCGGATTTGTAGAATGGAAATCACCGCAATAACGATGAAGTATATAACCGAGTTCGCAGACTGATATGCATATTCGCCGCCTTCGAATCCTCCTGTGTAGATTAGATGGGAGATCGACTGCGTTGCCCGTCCGGGGCCACCGTTAGTTAAAGCTACGATTTGGTCGAAGACCATGAGCGAGTTCTTCATCGCGAGCACCATATTAATCGTGAAGAATGGCGCAATAAGCGGGAAGGTAATGCTCCAGAACTCACGCCATTTACCTGCACCGTCAATACTTGATGCCTCATACAGTGTTGGTGATATCGTTTGCAAACCAGCCAAATACAGAATGGTGTTTAATGCCACCGACTGCCACACTGCCACAATGACGATCCCGATCCAGGCTAAGCTTTCGCTACCCAGAATGTTCGTTGATAGTGCGTTGATGCCGAGGTTCTGTCCCCAGATCGGAAATACGTTGGAGAACAGGTAGTTAAATATGTAACCTACAATCAATACACTTAGAATATTGGGCAAAAAGTAGATACCACGGAAAAAGTTACGGAACTTAATCTTGGCATTGAGCCCTAGGGCAATAAGCAGGCTAAGGATATTCGTTAAGATCGTGACCACGATCGCGAATTTGAAGGTAAACCAGTAGGCATTACCCACATTGTCATCCCGAAATAAGTTGAAGTAGTTTTTGAATCCGACAAAATCATATTGTTTACCGAATCCATTGTAGTTCGTGAATGAATAATAGATCCCTTGGATTGCCGGCAGCGTCATAAATACGAAGAACAATACGACCGCCGGAACGGTCATCCAGTAATAGGGTGCCATGCGTTTGTTCATATGCCATCCTCCTACGGACAAGGGTTAACGCCGGTTCGCTACCTTGTCCCATTCTTTGTCGAGTGTATCTAGATAGTTATCAATATTTTGATTTTGCAAAAAGGACTGCACGATGGAATTCAGTTGCACAGCGGCTGGAATATAGTGATCGGCGAAGTCGATGACCTTGCCCTGCTCAATATATGGCATCAATTCCTGCACGGCAGGATCATCCTGCTTGACGCCCTCTACCGCAGAGAACAATGTCTGTTCGTCGATATATCTCCCGATATTCTCAGGCTCCAGCAAAAAGGCAATGAACTCCTCGGCCTGTGCACGGTTTGGTGTATCCGCCGCAATGGTAAACAACGAATCGATACCGTTTACAAGCTTGATCTGACTTGCGTCATTACCTGTTGGGAACGGGAAGAAGCCAATGTCCACATTTGGATTCGCCTTACGAATCTCCGGGATAGCCCACGTTCCTTGGATGTACATGAAGGCTTCACCATTAGCAAACGCCCGGTTACCATCCGAATACGCTTTACCGAAGTTATCGCTATGACCATACTTCATCAGTTCAAGCTGTTTCTCCGCGACCTCACGATACTTCTCCTTGAAGGTCACCTTATTCTCACGACGTTCGAGATAGAAATCGATGCCAACGAGGTTAGGCCCCAATGCATTGAACGGTAGATTGGTCTGCCAGTCATCTTTGTATGTGAAGTAAAAAGGAATTTTGCCTGCATCCTTAATTTGCTGGGCAGTAGCGATGAGCTCATCCCATGTCTTGGGCACGTCCAGTCCCATTTCGTTAAACAACGTTTTGTTGTACATGATGCCGTTTGCATTTGTTGCGTAAGGAATACCTGTCACTTCATCCATTCCCGTAACATCCTTTAGCATCTGTATGTAATTGGGGTCAATCGTTTGGACTAGGGAGCTGTCTGTCAGATCGGTGAAAATATCGCTTTGAGCCAGCGTTGAATAGGTATCGGTCGCACCCATCGCCATAATATCGGGGATGTCATTCTTGACAACCCTCGTCTTCAAAACCGTCTCGGCATCAGGAGGATTGACCTGAGTGACCTGGATATCAGCATGCGCTGCGTTGAAGGTTTGGATCAGATCGTCAAATGTTGCCTTCGCCTCAGGCTTGTTCTGAAAAAATTCAATCTGCACTTTGCCATTCGCGCTATCTCTGCTCGTACAGGAAGATAGAAGTACAGCCATCATTCCACACAGCAATAGCGCCCCGAGAGCCTTAGTAATTGATGTTCTCATGTTGTACCTCCTTTGCGTAATATGTAAATACATACCCATAGAGTGCTTGGAGGAACCATGTGCAATTCTTCCATTCGCTCTACGCACTTCTGTACTTACATCAATCGACATAAAATGCCCTTTCTTATTTCTAAAACGATTTCGATTAAAATGAATCAAGCGATCTATTCTGCTCAAGGGATGGAAAACAACCAAAAAAGAGACATCGGAATTCATCCAATGTCTCTCATTTAGTAGCTTTACGGCCTATAACAACCTGCTGTTATTCTATACGTTACGGACGTTCAATTTTGGGCAAAGCATTACGTAACCGTTTAGCGCGATAACCCTGAAATGCACGGATTAACATGCCGATAATAATCATCACTACACCGATGTTGATCGCAACATCTGCGAGATTCAAGATGCCGCGTCCAGAAGGGAACACCAGGAAATCCGTTACCCGGGCGTAAATGAATCGGTCGAGCGCATTACCGAGCGCTCCACCTACCATGAAGCCTGCGCCAGCCTGCATCCAGAAACCACGAATCTCCCCTTTTCTGCGGTAATATAAAATGCCTGCGATGAACAGGACAGCAATCACGCCGAATAAGCGTGCATTTCCCTGAAACAAACTGCCGGCCATGCCGGTGTTCTCGTAATGTTGGAGCTGCATGCCAGAGTCGCCGAGTCTCATCACATCTCCAACTTCCATATACATCCTCACTGCAATCTTGGTTCCTTGATCCACTAAGGTCACCAGCAGTGCCACAAAATAAAACAGCATCGTACCCTCTCCTCCTGTCTACTGCGCAACTCTAAGCGATAATTACTTTAGAATTATTAATAAGATTATTAAAATGATTTCTAATAGTGCGTGTTCAAAAAGGTCGGTTTTCAGTACCAAGAAGATGGGATAAAGATAGAAATGGAGTAGCAGAGCGTAGGCAAAACTACGTGAGCAACGGACATTTCGGCTGAATCCCATATTCGACGCTGAGATGCCTCAAGGCATCCTTCGTAATCAAAAGCGGACTTTTTGAACAACCTCTAATATTTAAAATGTTGTCTATTACGTTCCCCTTACTTTACCACAGTGGATACACGGTCTCCAAATGACCACCCGAGGTGCAACACAGTTCACGACCTTTGATGTGCTTGTCCATCTGCATCCAGCAGGTACCGACCCGAGCTATGTCGAATGTAGACAACAATCATATTGAAGAGGAGCTGCCCGAATTTGAATCTACCACTGACAGAGAAATTAAAGGAAATGCAGCAGGAAGAAAAAGAACTGATCTTCCACACCTTTAATTCAGAAACAGCGCTCCAGCTAGGCCTGCATCTCGTCGCAGAAGCCAAACGCCGTGCACAAGCCGTAACCATCGACATCACATTGAAGGGACACCGTCTATTTTTGCATGCGATGGAGGGTACACATCCCGACAATGAACACTGGATTAGACGTAAAAATAATGTGGTGAACCACTTCTTCTCCAGCTCTTGGCATACCGCCCTGCGGCTGAGAAACGAGAACCAATCCCTTGAGCAAAATTATAACCTGGCTGACGCAGACTATGTACTAGCCGGTGGTGCTTTCCCACTGATTATTGAAAATGGGGGACAGGTGGGTACGATCACCGTTTCAGGCTTGCCCGACGAGGAAGACCATGATCTAGTCACCACGGGCATTCGATCCTTTTTGTTGCAGCAAGGCTAGAAGAATCCTGTACTCACAATACCGTGAATCGTAAAATAGACATTAAAAACCGTACCTGTTATAGGTACGGTTGATGTTGTTCTTTCGTTTATCGAATAGCTGATAGCACATCCAGCAGCATGGACTTGAACTGAGGACGGTTAATCGCCTCACATACACGTACATTTGGCGCTTTACCGAAACGTCCGTTGATATCCACCACACTGTATCCACGCGTCAGTTCTCCCGCAGCTTCCACATCCACATAATACTGACCAGATTTCGTCATAAGTGATTCATCTGCGGCTACAGCCATCAACAATGTATCAGGATGCGTAGTACCGTTCAGTTTATGTACTGACTTGTTGAACTGCATGACCACTTTGTTAATCGCCGTGAAGAAATTGGCACCAGATGTGCCAAGCGCCGCGATCTCTGCATGATCGTCATCATCCATGACAGAGTATTGGGTACACATCTCCCAGCCTACCATGGTGATTGGAATGCCTGCATGTAGCACAATCTTGGCCGCTTCCGGATCGACGTAGAAATTATATTCTGCCGCGGGTGTGATATTGCCTAATGCATTATTCGTTCCGCCCATGATATACAAGTGCGCAATCTCTGGAACAATGGTAGGATCCTTCTGAATCGCCATCGCGATATTCGTCAACGGGGCAATCGCCAGAAGCTCAATTTCACCTGGGTTCGCATGAACCTTCTCAATGATAAAATCAACCGCATGCCCCTGCTCGGGACGCTGATCTGCCTTCGGAAAATGCGCGCCGCCCATACCGTCGTCACCATGCACATCTTCCACCGTACGGTGCTGTGCTTGCCCGTATGCCATTAAGGGACGCTCACACCCTTTGTATACAGGCACCTTACCGCCATGTCCAGCAACCTGTACCGTGTACAGGGCATTTTCAACCTCTTGGTCGAACTGCACGTTTCCACCTGTAATCGTAATGCCTTCCACCTGAAAATGATGCAATGCGGTCAGGATGGCAATCGTATCGTCTCCTGCTGTATCTGTATCGATGATGACTCTTCTCATGATGCAATGCTCCTTCTTCCGTATAAGATTCGTTCTACATTAACGTTTACGTCAGGATTTATTTTACATCAAAAAAGTACCGATGACGATGGAAACACCAATGATCACCGAACGCAGCAGCTGCGCCACCGCCATATTGCCTCGTGCGATTTCGTCACATACCCGCATTTTGGGAATCAGGAAATCAAATATAATATAGACCAGGCATAGAATAATGATACCCAGCACCGACCATAGGAGCATATCCAGCCATGCATGTGTAGAGAAGGATACCATACCCACAATGATACACAGTCCTAACAATTTGCTACCCATGTACATACCTGCCGCTTCATTCCCTTTAGCGATTTCTTCGCTATCGTTATAGCGGGTCAATTTGCTAAATGCAAAATATCCACATACCAGTACGACGAGCAAAACACCTATACCCACCGCAACATTCACCAGGTTCAAGCCTAAGTTCTCCATTCCTTCTCCTCCTCATCGTTCATCCGTTCACGTACCGCAGCAGCGCAATAATAGGCCATATCTCCGGTGACCTTCTCTCCAACCCGAGGTAGCATACCCGCAAAACGCCCACCAATGACAAACACTCCTGTGAGCAAATATCCACTGTACACCCCATCCTCAGTCTGAATCACAGCCTGCTCCATCGGAACCATCTGCTGATAGATTTTGGGCTGGTTGTCATAATAGGCCGCAATCTCTTCCTCTTCACTCGCTTCGTTCTCATCGGTTGCATTAGTGGCTGAGTCTCCGGCGTCCATTACAGCGTTCAGCGGTTGAAGCACACCCTGTAGTTGGGTAAGTTGATTCGTATCTCCATCCAGCAAAAGCGTTCCTCGGCCTTCGCGCCCCCAATAGCTCTTGGCTACATAAGGCATTGTGCTCTGCTCGAAAGGCTCAGCTGAGAAATAGGTCGGCAGCAGGTAACGGGAAATAACATCCATCTCTGCTTCATTAAAGAGCGTGAACCCGCAATATTCCGGGGTCTGATCGTTCCGTTCATAGAGTGACCAAATTGCCGCCATGAAGCCTTTGCTCTGCATCAGCACATGCTGTACGGGATTCATCAAGCCCAGCCGCCCCTCGCGTACAAGCTCAAGCAGTGCCGCTCCGACTTCCACACCTGTGCTCTCATCTCGATCATCAATCAAATATTCCAGGGGATAGAGCCGATACAAAAGTTGAATCTCCCTGCCCTGATGATATAACGCCTCACCTGGAATAATCTCCAATTCCTCTAGCGATGCATAATACGTCTCATATCCTGCTTCCCTACAGCGTTCCATCAGATAGGCTGTATTGGTTCGATCCTCCACATGATCTCCGTAAGAGGTGAATGTCACCGGCCCTTGCAATCCTTGCTCTGCATAGAACGATAGCCATGACTGGAAGCATTCCCGAATGCGAGCAGCCATCTCGGCAGATGGCGAAGTCCACGCAGCATCCTCAGCCAGCCCGATCAAAATACCTTCAAGCGAAGCAGCCTCTGGTATGCCCGTAGGGGTGTCGGTATTATTTTCAATACACTTCAGTCCAGCTTCGCCAATGATCCAGTCCTGTCGGGTGATCCCACCAGTAACCGCCTCCATCCGTGCTGCCGGAATAAGTCCAGGGTGGATGCCCAGCGGATTTTCTAGAAATGAATCAGGCATATAACGCTGGATAAATCGCATTACCTTGCAGTAGATCGCATCCACTGCTTCAGCCGCAGAACGAAGCTCCTCTACTTCGGATGGAGTGTAGACCGTCAGTGCAGGAACACAATATTGCTTCCCATACATGCGATGATAGGGAATGTGATGTCCTGCTTCACCACCAAAGACCTCATCATGACTGAACGGCAACGAATACACTTGCCTCATTGAGTTATCCTCCCGAACTGCGGAAGAAGCTGCCAAACCCGCTTGATTTGGATTTGGATGTGGATGAGCTATATGAGCTATTGCCGTCCTTGTTGCTCCGATAAGAGGAGCCACCGCCATAATAATAATGTCCACTGCTCGAATCATACTCACATCCGGTATCGTACTCCGGATCACATTCATCATTGTTGCTGCCACATCCAGCCAGTACAGCAGGAACAGCCAGCATTAGGGAGAATGCCACCAGCTTTGCTTTGGAACCGGGTTTCCCCCTGTGGTTGCGCTCTTCTTCGTTCAT
The DNA here is from genome assembly GCF_036884255.1 of Paenibacillus tundrae. NCBI lineage: Bacteria > Bacillati > Bacillota > Bacilli > Caryophanales > Paenibacillaceae > Paenibacillus > Paenibacillus tundrae. The sequence goes on from NZ_CP145605.1 coordinate 6,196,622, forward strand.
CACAGATCCACCTCCTTCATGAAAAACAACACTTTCCTACGATCTGCATCCAGCACCGAATACAAGAACTCATACGTCTTGCCACTGCGAACCATATAGTGATCCAGGAGCTGTTCGGCAATCTCCATCGTGTAAACAGAGGACTCTGTGAGCGTTAGCTCCTCAAAGGAATGTCCATTCCACAGCATGTACTCTGGGCTGTACATAGAGGACATTTTGCACATGGCCAAGGCTGCATCCGCAATTGCCCCACCGTATCCCTCCGGCATCTGCGTATCATACGCTGTCACATAAACGGCATGCTCCCGCTGATCCTGACACTCGTTGGACAGATGCGCCCACAGTTTGTTTTTGACCAGTGTAGCATCCACCAGCTTACGCATGAACAGTTCATCCCGCGTCACTGAAGCCTGCTCCAGCACGCCGGTCTCTGCTTGTTTTTCATCCGACCAGCTTCGATACGTCAATGAGTAATACATCCCGATAACCTCCCTCTCTGCAAGCTCTTAGGTGAGCCGTTTCATTACATACAAACGTATTTAACGCATCGGAAGAGAAAAAGTTACACAATTCACCATGACATGTAAAAAAGAACATGTTAGCTGTCCTCCTTCCACTCATATAAGTGCAGTAATCCGAAACAAACGTATGGATGGGACAACGCGCCCGTCTTAACCTGAAAAAGGGTTGCGATTGTCTCAAAAGGAATTTCCCCTCTTCACTCACGCTAAGCGCTAACGAACCTACCGCATCTTAATAGGCAGTTCATCTACGTATGCAAGATTTAACGAACCTCATTAATGCTACTCCTTCATAAAACCGTGTCAAAACCCAAAAAATCGGATGAATCGCCGAAGTAACGCCTCTGGGATTCGTTAGATCTCCAATCCGGGGAAATGGGAGCGAATAGCGTGTGTCAGATTCATTTAATGATAATAATGCTAAAGGGGATGTCCCCCGTCATTTTCATGACTTATGGGATATCCCCTTTGACCTGCAGCTTAGCTCCTGCAACTATAATTATCATTAACTTCGCTGTCTTACGTAGACCGGCTATGCTAGCTAAACTAAAACGCACAGCACAGCCTACATCTCAGCCCATTGAGCCAACAGTTCATTATATTCAGCCGATAACCGCTCACGCTCATTCCACAGGCTCTCCAGTTCAAGCGAGTTGTTCTGTATAGTCTCCAACTGCTGATCCAATTCCTGAATCTGCGCCTCAAGCCGAGCTAATGCCTGCTCCAGCTTCTCCGCAGAGCGTGTGCTGTCATTACTCTTGCCCCGGTTGGCAGCAGCGGCAGCTGATGAGGTTGCTGTTGAATTTGAAATGTTGCTCGCTTCAGTAGTTGTGTTATTGCTACAGCCTCTAGCCTTAGCCGTATCAGCAGATCCGCTCACCATAGAGGCTGCATCCGACTTCTTCCCAGAGCCGTGTGAAGCGACAGTGCTGCGAGAAGACGCTCCAGTTGCTGGGTTTGCCATGTCAACTGCATGAGCTTTCCGTTCAAGCTTCTTCTCGCGGTAAGCCTCGTAGTCTCCAAGGTAAGTGGTCATCTGTCCATTTTCCAATTCCCAGACACGGGAAGCCAGGCGATTCACGAAATACCGATCATGTGAGATCGCAAGTACTGTTCCTTCATAATCCACGAGCGACTCCTCTAACGCTTCTCTGGAGGCAATGTCTAGATGGTTCGTCGGTTCATCCAAGAGCAGCACATTCGGTTTGCGCTGAACCAACAGAGCTAACCGGAGACGTGTCCACTCTCCACCGGATAACTGTCCAACAGAGCGGAATACGTCTGCCCCATAGAAGAGATAACGAGCTAAAATTCCTCGTGCTTCTCCTTCCTCCACTCCAGCTTCTAATCGGAAGTATTCAAGCACGTTTAGCTTCGGATTTGTCGGTTCCTCCTGTTGAGCCAGGTACCCTACGTCCACGCGTGCGCCCCATTCCAGCTTGCCGGCATTTGGTTGTTCTTCACCAAGCAACAGCTTGAATAGCGTGGTCTTACCCGAACCGTTCCGACCGATCAGAGCAATCTTGTCCCCATACTCCAATAGACCGGAAACGCCGCGCAGAATTGCACGTTCGCCGTATCCCTTCTCAACGTGCTCCAGAACGGCTACTCGCTTGCCCGTGCGATCTGTGGGACGGACGTCGAAGTCAGCATTGCGCCGCTCCAGCACAGGTCGCTTCACCTGCTCCATACGCTCCAGTGCTTTGCGCATAGAAGCCGCTCGCCGGAAAAATTTCTCGTTACCGCCTACACGTCCCCATTCTTCCAGTTGGCGGATTGTTTCTTTCATTTTTTTGATGACCTTCTGCTGTTCCTTAAATTCTTCAAACTGCTGTAACAGCCGTTGCTCCTTCACCTTCATATACGCCGTATAACCTCCAGCAGACGTCTGGGCTTCGCCATCTTCCAGCTCCAGCGTTCGAGTAACCACCCGATCAAGGAAATAACGATCATGCGAGATGAGAACCACTGTACCGGGATATTCTCGTAAAAATCCCTCTAGCCACTCCACCCGCTCCAGATCCAGATGGTTTGTCGGCTCATCCAATAACAACAGATCCGGTCTTACAATTAACTGTGAAGCCAAGACCACTCGGGTTTGCTCTCCACCAGATAACGAACCGAAGCGCCAATCATAATGCGCCTTAGCCAGATCCAAACCATCCGCCACCTGATCAATCTGGGCGTCCATCTCATAACCACCCTCACGTTCAAACTGCTCTTGCAGGGCAGAATATCGTTTCAATAGACGGTCTAGTTGATCAGGATCTGCTGCACATGCAGGATCGGACATCTGCTGCTCCAGTTCCTTCATGCGTGTGCGACATTCCATGAGCTCCCTGAACCCAAGACTCAGCACATCTAACACGGTATAGTCATCCATGCCTTCTGGGACTTGAGCTACGTATCCGATCCGAGTATCTTTCTTAATCATGAGTTGCCCTTCATCCGGCTGGTTTGACCTAGCCATCAAGCGCATAAGTGTTGTTTTGCCGCTTCCGTTGCGGCCGATCAGAGCAACCTTGTCGCCTTCCATTATTTCAAAAGTTATGCCGTCCAGCACCAGATGTGCTCCGTGGTATTGTGTCAGTTGTTGCGCGCTAATGATCATCATAATAAGGTCCTCCTATGGATTGGAAGATCCTGACCGCAACACAAAAAGAGCCGCAGAGGTTAGCTCCGCGGCTCTTCCGAATCAAGCAATTACGCTTATTGTCCGAATGAGGTCAAGGCAGGCATCTTCTCGCAAATGTTAACTTCCGTATATTCAAAATTGGACAGACTTCTCCCGTTGTTGGAAAAAGTATGAACAATGCCAGCCATAGCAATCGGTAGCTGGCTAATACGGTTGTTAAGCATCTGGTGATTCACCTGTCTTCACCTCCCTTTTCATAATTAATGTCAATATATCACAGACACCTGTATCTCTGCAACCAGGCTTTTGCCCTTATGTTGTCTTCTGATCCATACGATAACGTTCACGAAAACCCTAGATTTCCACTGTCTGTACAAGGCAGAACCATAACTCTCATCACTGCAGCTGTGCGAACGCAAACTCAAAACCTAGATTAATTCCCGCCTCGACGTCGAATCACCAGAGCTGTAATCGCCACCGTAATCAGCGTCAACAGTCCGGATGTTCCCAGTGCTGCGCCGAGCAATGCATAGCCGATGCCTGGCCATCCACCAATGGCGATGCTAATCATGATGATGATGGCACCTCCCAGCAGAGCCACACAGGGCAGAATCGACTGAATCCACGTCAATTGGCGCTTCTGCGCCCGGTAAATAAGCCATTCAATCAGCAGCTGCACCACCCACATACCGAGTGTCCACAAGATGACTACGTCCATAAAGTCCTCCTTCTAATGACACCGCTCTACTTCGCACGCATTCTTACGCTTTACTTCAACCAATCTTCAAAAAAGTTCCGGTACCCTTCCTTCATAATGGTTCGTGAAAAGGCTCCAAACGCATACTCCCGGTTATCTTCTGACACACTCCGCGGAGCGGCAGCAGCCATGTTCACCAATTCAAACCAGTTATCCTCATTCCCTGCAAAGGCATGTGTAGATCGAATGTGACCATAACAAGCATGCTCTGGCTTCACAACCATTTTGCCCATCGCCATCGCTTCTGTCAGAGGCATCGCAAACGTATCGAATGTCGAACAGCTCCAATACACCTTTGCGGAATTCATCAGTGCAAATACCTCATCCTGTGTCAGCGCAAATTGCAGTTTCACATTGGAAGGAATGTTGTATTTCTTCATGCTCTCCTCGTAGCGTCGACCGCCAAACACCATGTATACTTCTTTGTCCGGGTTCTGTCTAGCATACTCAAGCACCAGATCCGGTCGACGATTCTCCTCATCTCGGCCGATCCAGAGCACACGGTTATGCACGACCTGATTCGGGTCGTAATGGCGGTGCGCCAGCTCTTCATTGAAGCCAATTGGAATGACGTTCACGTCATGCACACCGAAATTGCGCCCCAGCTCTCTTTTCAAAAACTCGGTCTGAACCACCGCTTTATCTACCATTGTATAGAACGGCTTCATCATCTCGTATCCCGTCAGTGCAGGGTCAGGGAAGCTGTGCGGGAACAGTACGCTTTTGGGTAAGAACATCTTCAAGAACGTAAATCCCGATACCGTGTATATAACATGCTCAATATTCTGGCTATGAATCTGGTCAAGCACGACATCATAGTTTACCAGATCGCCTTTCTCATGCTCATAACCTGGCAACCAATCATATCCGCTAACATGACGCTCTGGGGAGATAAAGACAATATCTACGCCCAGCTCCAGTCCAATCTGCTTCAGACGATCCGCGAACACGCGTGGTCCCTGAGCTTCTGTGAATTGAATTTTACGCATAACAAGTCCTACTTTACGCATGTGCTATACCCCTCATTTCTATTCCGTGAACAATCGGTTCATGCACTGACGGAGCGTTGCTGCCGTCTCCTGCCACTGCGCACGAAGCTGATCCTCAGGCCATATACAATCTGCATTATTCAGATCACGATCGATTAAACGCAGCATCCATAACGAGAATACGAATGCGTACGCATGATACCATGTTGCAAAAGAATCCGGATCAATCTCTACACCACACTCCTGTAAATGATCCAGATAAACAGTCATGACCAGCTCCCGCAGCTGCGGTGTAACCGTTCTAGGGAACAACGGATGGGATAAATCCACCAGATGATACATATCCCACAGTGGTGTGTTCAGATGGACATGCTCCCAATCAATAATGACCAATCTCCCCTGTACCTCGGAAATATTACCTGGATGCAGATCACCATGGCACAGAACGAGGGGAAGACGACTCTCTGCAATACGAATCTGCAACGTAAGATCATCCCAGTTTGCAGACGAGAGCCTCATCCCTAGACTAGAAAGCAATGTCTCCGTCTCCTGCTGATGATCAACCAGATCACGCAGCATATCCCGAATCGATGGCTTCTGTCCTACCCGCGGCAGATCAGTCCATGCTGTTGTCGATAGCGTATGCCAGTAGGCCATCATCACAGCCACGAGTAGCATCGTATTCTCACTCAAATCATGGCTCAGCTGTCCTAGATCCTCATAGATCAGCCAGCTCTGTTCAGGGGGTGTCCCTGCGGCCGATGATGCGATCAGTTGCGGAACATGAAAAGCTAACTCGGGAAATATATGCTGAGCTACCCATTGTTCACGTCCATACTGTGTATCATGGGTTAGAGGTTTGAAGATATAGCTCTCGCCCGTATGTACGGTGAACCGCTCCACATATCGCCCATTCATCCCCTGGTACAACGGCTCTCGATCCACGATATTGGCTTCATTCAGCACACCTTCTGGGGTTACCCATTCCTGCGCTTGTATGTCTTTATTCATTATGTCCACCATCCATTTTGCATCCACCCGCACAGCTATCTATTTGCTCTCTAGCGCCTATTCCGTTCAACGAATTCACCTCAAGTTGATACGCCAAACTGTTCTACAGGTTCGATGTTTTGTCCATCATACGCTTTCGTCTTGCTGCTCTGCAAGCGTAGGATATAGGGATTGTTTAAGAGGGATTCGAAAGACGATGATCCTAACCTAATTTTATAATCCTTGCTTTTTAGTTAGTAATCACTTACTATTCAATCATGAAGAACAAACCTCATTCAGATAGCAAAAAGAAAGACATTTTACAAGCTGCCATGCGCTTGTTTGCGACCAAAGGCGTTGACGGCATTTCCGTCAAAGAGATCGGTGATGCCGCTGGAGTAACGGATGCGGCGATCTACAAACATTTTAAGAATAAGGATGCGGTTGCGCTCGAAGCCTTTACACAATACTGCGCTGACTATACAGCCTTAATCGATGGATATGTTCGTCAAGAAGGAACGGTCAAGGAGCGCTTTCAACGATTAATTGCCGAAGTATTAGAGATGCATGATACAGATCCGTACGGACTACTGCTGATCTCGCAAAATCATGAAATATTCGTTGAAGTTGGAAGCAGCGAGGATTACCGTCAACCGCTGGATGCGTTAATGGATCTGATTGATCAAGGTATCATACGTGGCGAACTGCCTGCTCAAGATTCCAAATTAACTGGCGTGATGATCATCGGTGCCATAACACACTTGGCTGCATCCAGCATGCACGGGCAGCTCCCAGAGCAGCTTGTTCCCTACACAGGAGAAACGACACATCGTCTTATGTCGATGCTGGGGGATGCACCTCAAGCATAACGACGGGTCGGGGTTTATTCATTACGTCTGCATTTAGGTAGGACTGCTACTACACCTTGTCCATGTTTCATGGATAATAGCAATGCTGCATAGGATATAGAGAAATGTCTCAGTCCAACTTCCCACTACACAAATAGTATCGGGTGAATGATTAACGGGTCATACGTGGCCTTTCTTTTTTGCACATGAGGTTAGTGTTCATTAACTAAAATAGCGAGGGCGTGTTATTTCAAATGAAAAAGGTACTAATTATTCAGGGTAACCCTGTCTCACCCAGTTACAATGGTGCTCTCGCTGAAGCCTATCGTACAGGTGCTGTTGCCGCAGGCGCGGAAGTACGTATGATCACTTTAAACGAATTAAAGTTCAACATGAATTTGGAAGGAGGGTACCGTGATAAATTGCCTCTTGAGCCTGACCTACTGCAAGCACAAGAAGCCATTAAATGGGCTGATCATCTCGTCTGGGTATTCCCGATCTGGTGGGGAGGACCTCCAGCTCTGCTAAAAGGTTTCATAGATCGGATCTTCATGCCTGGTTATGCCTTCAAATACCAAAAGGGCAAACCCCTACCAGATCAATTGCTGAAAGGTCGCACTGCTCGCTTGATCACTACGATGGATGGCCCGAGTTGGTACTTCAAATGGTTCCAGGGTGAACCCGCACACAAGATGATGAAATATTCCACCTTCAGACTCACGGGTATCAAGCCTGTACGAACCATAACCGTAGATCAAGTGGGTAAACAGACTGAGGCACAGCGAAAGAAATGGTTAGAAAAAATAGAGCAGTTAGGGCGCACGCTAACATAATCTGTAGGCTCCTTACGATTGATTCTGTATCACCCCGATCTGTCATTCTACGGGGAGATATTCAGGTGAAAACGCTCTAACATTTCCATTAGAAAATTGTTACTCTTTTGATCACACATCTCCTTTACGTCACCGGATGGTATCAGCTGGCTTGGATGTCATACTGCTCCGTTCATACCTACATATATGCAACCAAAAAAAGGCCAGCCAGTACTTACTGGCTAACCTAATCATATGAGAGCTATTCGTCAGCTGAATGGAATGCGATCCGACGGATGTTCCGGCAAAATCGATGATACTAACTGCCGCACAGCTGGATGTTCCGATTGCACGATCCCTTCATTGCCACTGCCATAATACACCAGCCTTCCCTGATCCATCACGGCGATGCGATCACAGATCGTCATAGCGGCTCGAATGTCATGGGTAATGAATAAGTACGATAACCCATAAGAAGCCCGTAACTCAGCAAGCAGGGATAATATCTGTGTCTGGTGCACCATATCCAGACTGCTTATTGATTCATCCAGTACAATTAACTTGGGCTTGAGTGCGATTGCCCGCGCAATATTGACGCGTTGTAGCTGTCCTCCGCTGAACTGATGTGGATACTTGCTAGCATCCTCGGGTTTAAGCCCCACCTGTTCAAGTAATTCTCCAACCACACGTCGCTGATCCGTTGCGGATAGCCGCTCGTAATTGTCCAGCGGTTCTCCAATGATCTGGGCGGCGGTCATCAGCGGATTCACAGCAGAGTAACAGTCCTGAAATACGACCTGTAGATCTCGCCGTAACCCCTTCATTACCGTTTTGCTCGCACGGTACATATCCTGATCTTGAAACAAAACCTGTCCCTGGGAAGGCTTCTCCAGTCCCAATATGATTTTGCCGAGTGTGCTTTTCCCCGCCCCACTTGTACCTAACAGCCCCAGGCATTCACCCTTTTCGATCGTAAGTGATATATCTGCAAGCACAGGAGGACGTGCCCCCGAACGATCCAGCCAGTTGCGTTTGCCATACCTATGGCTTACTTCACGTACCTGAAGCATCAGGTCACCATCCTCTCTTATCCTCGGCATAAGCTCTCATGATACGAAACCGATGAAACCGGATATCATCCAGCATTCACGCATTACGTCCTTCCAGTTTAACTACGAATCGGAGCAGTCACGCTCATCGTCCCAAAGACATCCTCGGGCGAGCATGAAGCAGCATCCGTGTATATTCATGCTGGGGTTGATCAAATAACTGATGTACTTCGGCCTGCTCGATAATTCGCCCCTTCCGCATTACTGCAACTTCATCAGCCATCTGTGAAATCACGCCCAGATCATGTGATATGAGCAAAATGGCTGTTCCATATTCAGTGCGAAGTCGATCCAGCGCTTGCAGCACCTTCAACTGGTTTACGACATCAAGTGCAGTCGTTGGCTCATCGGCAATAACTACGGCAGGTCGCAGACACATCGAGATCGCAATCATAACCCGTTGCAGCATGCCTCCGCTCAGTTGGAAAGGATATCGTTTCATCAGCTTGGCAGGTTCGGGTAGATTCATTTCTGCTAAGGCAGATATAGCCTGCTCTTTGGCTTGTGCTTTGGTCATTTGCGTATGTGTACGCAAAGTCTCAATGAACTGTGAACCAATCGTAAATACAGGTGTAAAAGCATTCATCGGATTCTGCATAATAAATCCGATTTCCTTGCCTCGGATGCGCCGCATCTCCTCACCCGATAATGAGCTTAGCTCCCTACCATTAAGCCGAATGCTGCCGGTCACTTCCATCCTGCGCTGATCCAGCATATGGAGTAAAGCATTACATGTAACCGTCTTGCCGCTGCCACTCTCGCCGACAAGCCCGAAGACACGCCCCTTCTCCAGTTCAAAATGAATGGGCTCTAGTAGTGGAACAGAGCCATCCGCTGTTCGTAGGTTCACTTGCAGATTCCGAACCTCGAGCACCTTCGCTGTATCAACCATCGTTATTGTTCACCCCTTGTCCCACTTGCCTTTGCCTTCATTTTCTTCGACCTTCATGAAGCATTGGAAACTACCGTTTCGAAACACCATACTTCTCAGATAATGATTCTCCTAGAATGTTGAAGGTGATGACCACCAACAAGATCAGTGCGCCAGGGTAGATCATTAGCTCTGGGTGGCTACGAATATAGCTTGTTCCCTCATGGATCATTGCACCCCATTCTGCGTTGGGTGGTTGAATACCAAGTCCTAGAAAGGACAGCGCAGATATATCCATAATCGCCCAGCCCATCTCCAGTGTGCCCATGACAACAATGGGACGCTGCACGTTAGGGATAATATGTTTACGGATAATAGTCCACGAAGACGACCCGCTAATACGCGCCGCTGCGATGAAATTCCGTTCCTTGAGACTGACAACCATATTCCGACAGATGCGTGCATAATACACCCACTGTACCATCATTAGTGCGAGTAGAACCTGCATTAGACCAGGGCCGAAGATACCTACGATACCAAGCACCAGCACCAGGTTTGGAAAAGCCATAATACCTTCGCAGAAGCGCATTAACACACTATCCACCCAGCCGCCGAGGTACCCGGAGATTGAACCTACAATCACACCAATGATTAAAGAAGACAGGAAGATAAGCGTTGCAAAACCTAAAGATACCCGCGCCCCATAGATTAGCCTGGATAAATTGTCCCTTCCGAGGTGATCTGTTCCCAGCCAGTGCTCAAGCGAAGGACTTGCCAGCTTCTGCAACAGATTCACCTTCACTGGATCATGGGGAGCAATCCAAGGCGCCAATAACGCCACTCCGAAGAAAAACAACACAACCACCGAGCAGATCATGATGGCTCTTTGTCCTCTGAACACCGCACGCCATTTGTTTATCAATGTTCTGCCCGTCCTTTCGCCGAAATCCGTGGATCCATATAGAGCTGTACCAGATCAACGAGCAAATTGCATACGATGAACAGACATGCCGCAAAGAAGACATAACATTGGATAACGGGAATGTCCCGGTTAAATATAGCTTCCACGAAATATCGTCCGAATCCAGGCCAAGAAAATACCTGCTCCACAATAATCGTTCCTGTGAGCAGCTTGCCCATATTCATTCCCATCCCCGTAATAAGTGGCGATATGGCAATCTTCAGCACATGCTTCAGCATAATAACCCGTTCACGAATACCGCGTGTTCGCGCATACTGCACATACGTCTCCCCCAATTGCTCCAGCACGCTTGAACGCAACAACCGGGTATACACGGCGATCAGTACCAAGGAGAGCGTAACCGTAGGCAATACTAGATTCTCCCACGATCCTCGTCCCTCCACAGGCAGCCAATCCAGCTTCACAGAGAAAAAGAAAATCAGTAGATAGCCGAGCCAGAATTGCGGGATCGACGCACCGAAATAGGAAATCGCTCGGCTGACCATGTCAATCCAGCTATTCTTGTACACCGCAGCCAGAATCCCTAGCGGTATACTCACTACTGCGGAGAACAACATGCTCCATAAGGCTAATTCAGCCGTCGCTGGAAGTCTCAGTTTCACCTCATCCCAGACCGGTTTGTTCGTTAGATATGAGGTGCCGAAGTCCAACTGCACGATTCGCTGGAGCGTGTTGACATATTGCGTGAGCAAAGGCTGATCCAAGCCGAATTCATGCCGCTTCTCCGCGAGTAATTCCGGCGTTGGATAGATATGTGCTGCCGTTAGGTACGCCTCGGCTGGATCAACCGGCGAGATATGAATCAGCTCAAATGTAACAAGTGTAGCAATAATAACGATAGGAATGATTGCGATCATTCGTTTCCCGATATAGCCGATCACCAAACCTTCCTCCCTTTTATCAAGCTACATGTTGTTCCCAATTACTTCCCGTTCAATTCGATGCCTACAAACGGATTCTCATCACGGTTTGCCGGGAAGATAAAGTTGGAGATCTTCTTCTGATACACCGCTGTTTTCTTAATATAAGAGATCGGAACAATTGCCGATTGCTCCTGAAGTGTTTTCAGGATGGAGCCGTAGAGCTCCTGGCGTTTCGTCTCGTCTGTAGATGACAGTGCTGCATGCACTTGGTCATCCAATTCCTTTTTCATCGGCAATGCACTCAGGGTCTCGGAAATGCCGAATCCAGGGCTCGCTACAACGTTAATGAAGGAATGTGGATCATACGGCGCCCCGTAGTTGTACCAGAAATACAGGTCGAAATCGTTGGCTTTCAGACGCTTGATCTGTACGGTCAGTTCCAACCCCGTAAGGTTAACTTTCACCCCAAGCTCGCTCCATTCAGCCTGAATCGTTTCTCCCATTGCCTTCTGGATTGGATCTGTTTTATCAAAAATCATCTCGAATTCAAGCGGCTGACCATCTTTCTCCCGTACTGTACCTCCTGCTGGAAGCTTCCAGCCAGCTTCATCGAGCAATGCTTTGGATTTCTCCACATCATATGTGATTGGTTCCAGGTCTACATTGGTGTATGGATAGTTTTTGGACAGTACTGTATCGGCTGGTTCTTCCAAACCGGAAGTGACTCCTTCAACCATCGCTTTCTTGTTAAAGCCTTGCTGTAGCGCCATCCGTACTCTGACATCAGATAGCTTCGGATTGGACGAGTTCAGCAACATGCTGCGCGTCCCTACCGGATCAGACAATTGCGTTACATACTTATCGTTGTCACGTAGCTGTTGGAACGCATCCAGACTGATTACACCTTCACCGTAGATCAGGTCGAGATCACCTTTTTCAAAGGCAAGTACACGCGTTTCACCGTCAGGAATAATCTTGACTGTAATCTGCTCCACCTTCGGTGCTGTTCCCCAGTAGTTCGGGTTGCGCTTGAAGACGGCATATTCATCCTGCTTGTAATCAGCCAGCATCCACGGGCCAGTACCTACAGGCTCTTTGATGCCTACGGACGTATCACCATCAGCCGGGAATCCGGCTTCGCCTAGGAAGCGGAACGGACGAACGACAGACAAGTCCTGCAGCACAGGGTAGTACGGCTCGGTGAGAGTCATGCGGAAGGTGTTGTCATCCACAACCTCTGTTTTGTCTAAGACGCCTACAATGCCTAACCAGCTGTGGGTATCTTTATGTTTCATAATCGCATCAAAATTCTTCTTCACGATCTCGGCATTAAATGGTGTACCATCTGAGAACTTCACACCTTGGCGAAGCTTGAATGTGTACTCTTTGCCGTCATCGGAGATCGTCCATGACTCCGCGAGAGCAGGTGCCAGTTTACCGTCCTTCTGGTAACTGATCAGTGGCTCATACAGCATGGATTGGGCAAACAATTGCGATGGGTTATACGTATGCGGATTCATCGTACCGATATCACGTGGCCATGACATCGTAATCTCGTTCGCAGAAGCGGCTTGATCCGAACCGGCAGAAGAGGAGTCCGAGCCACTTCCAGTATTACTGCAACCCACGATGACCAGCAGCAATACTAACGTTGTTGCCAGCATGAGGGTAGAAAATTTGCGATTTTGTACAGACATAGTTGGAGAACCCCTTTTCTCTATTTTATGATAATGATTATCATATTCATCCATTAAGAATATGCAGGCGCCTTCTTTTTGTCAACAAAATTCGACATCCATCAGCATATCCCCACACATGCCAAAGAAACCCTTCCTGCAAGAGGAAGAGTTTCTTGGTCTGAACCCAGGTATTTTTAACCGAAAGAAACTGTACATTGGGCTGTTATTTCTTGCTTATCGCCCGGATATCATCCAAGTACAACGTACCCGAAACAGGCTGGCTTGGATCACTCGCATTAATATAGATAGAGAACTCCTGAATGTTCTTGGCCTTAACCGCATCAAATGCAGCACCAGCATTGGCCGTATCCCAAGGCGCAGGCTTAAATTCACTGAACGGAATCTCGACCCACCCAGCCTCTGTCCCAGCAAGTGAAGGATACGCCTCGAACGATACACCGCTTGCTTTCACCTGCAATACGAGCTTCTGCCCTTTGCCGTCTGGTGCAAGCCACAGTCTCAGCGTATCCCGATCCGACCAGTCCACGCCGTCCATCACACGAGTTATCCCGCCATACCCGGAACTACTCAGCGCATAGTCATACTGTAAACCATACTCTCCTGCACCCTTCTGATCCGGAGTTAGCTTAATTGTAATCTTATCCCCCTGTGCATTAGGGGTGTAGGCATTGCTGAGCGTGGTGTCATTGCCTGCATAACTCTCATAATCATCTACCAGGTCTTTATCGAAGATAGGCTCTGGTTTCACATGAATCAATTGAATATTATCCACATAGATTGGGCCTGTGTATTGCAAACCACTGCCTACAATCGATAGCATCATGGATGTAGCTGCGGCTGACTTCTCGGGATTATCCAGCACAATTTCGCCGGTATATTTCCCGTAATTTACACCATCCACCGTTACCTTCTCTAGATCGCTTAAGGCCACGGCATTACTGATGTTATACTTCGTATCCCAATCATCCGGCAACGTGGCTGTTGCATATATTGATGGCGTACTGCTCACACCAGCACTCAGCGGAACATACATATCTAGCGTCACTTTGCTGACATCAGCCAGCTTCACCTTCTGTGCGATGGCATCCAGCGTCAGCTTCAGCTCCTGCCAGGTATGTGTCCCATCCTCAAACTTGGCGTTGATCTTCAACATACCGCTGCCATTGAATTCAGCCTGCTCCACAGAGGTAATTTCCGCCTGATAAGCCCCGCCACTGGATACCCCGTTCGTATCACTATCGAAGGTATACGTATATAATCTGCTCGCATCAAAATTAAAGTTAACGACAACCTCATCTTGCATCACAATCTTATCGTCTACATATGCCTTCACGTGCAGTTTCACACTCTGTTGATCCAGCTCTGAATCCGGACGCCAAGCAGCCGTATAATAGTTGTCTTGCGCCCCCAATATCATCTCGTGTTCTTCCGTCTCCTGCCCCACGGTGTAGACCACTCGATCTGCTGATTGTCCAAGCACCCGTGCACGTACCGTCACCTCGTTCTCCTTGATCTGCTGTTGGTTCAACGGGGAGACAATATTCAACCTCGGCGCGTTCGGCTGAGTAGACACATTCAGGCTATAGACGGCTTGCAGTCGGTCATTGAATGCTGTATACGGTGCATTGTACAACTTCACAAAGTCATCTAATAGCTCGTGATTACCAAGCCCGCCTGGTGCATTGCGATACGGCACGAAGACCTGATCCGCCTCAAAGTTAACCCATGTTAACATGTACGCCAGCCGTTTGGCATCGGGATCGGACTCTAGTGCCTTGAGAAGGTTCGTAAACCAAGCTTTATCATGGTTGCCGGAAATCTTCATGCCTTTGGTGCTATACCCGAACTCACTGAGGGTTGCTACTTTATTTTTGCTGTCCGCAATCCTTGAGATCATCGCAGCATCCTGCACCAATTTGGTAAACCATCCTTCTGAGCCCTCTGCTGAACCGTAGATATCGAACCCAAGGATATCCACATAGTCATCACCCGGATATGTCTTCAGGTATTCGCTCTCGTTGCCACTGAAGAACCCATTTGGCGAGAACGCGTACAGGAAGTTATCCACGCCTTTGGTATCTCTTAGATACTCCACGGTATAGCGATATAGCTGCACATACTGCTCCTTCGACGTAAACGCAGCCCCCCACCAGAACCAGTTCCCGTTATTTTCGTGGAATGGACGGAAGATAACCGGAATGTCATTGCCCTGATCATCCGATAACTGATGAGCTAGATCCGCAATCTGATCGAGATAGATGTTATATTCAGCGTTTTTATCCCCGCCAGGTAAAATGTGAGATACCACCGAACCGCTTGTATCATAGAAGTCATTTCCTGTCACAAAATTTTTCATATGTGCACTAAGGGTTACAATACCACCCCTCTCATATGCCTTCTTCATAACTGCCGCAAGCTTGGCTGTGTTCTCTTCTGGGCTGGCGTCCAATGATCCTGGCTTCTCATTCCCTTCCAGACTTAATGTATCCCAGCCGAATACCGCAGGAAACGCACCTACATCGTTAAACACATCCGATTGTGTACCATCGTTCGCTGTAATGGTTACCCCTTCTGTTGTAGCATGTTGTTGTCCGAATAAAATAGCTTCGCCGCGCACATTGTTCAAGTATGCAAACAATGATTTGGTGGCTGGTGAAGCCTGTTCATCCACCAGCTTCACTGGGCTCAGGTCAAAAGCAGATGTATCAATTGGCGTTTGATTATGATCAGGCGTGACACCCGAACCTGGATTAGACGGACTCGTTGGATTGGTCGGCGTCGTTGTGCCACCGCCTGAATTGCCACCGGTATTACCATCCGAGCCGCCACTTCCACCCCCATTGCCAGGGTTACTTACGCCACCACTGCCATTTCCACCATTATTCCCAGTACTACTACCACCATTGCTGCTGTTATTCACGGTTCCTGAAGCTGCCCCTGTATCCGAACCGGTCTGTGCCAGCCATGTATCTTGCGTGACAGCCTTTCCATTCAGAAGCACATCGTCAGCCTGGATATCCACTTTACTCACCTTGCCTGTTCCCGTTACAGAGGTACCCTTTGCTGCCTTGGTCATATGCAACTCTCCCACACTGGAACCACTGTCCAGTTGTAATGTAGTCCGGGCCAATAGTTGAGCGGAGCGCACTACTGTTCCCGAACCTAATGCAACGATTGCTGGACGCTCCACATGGAGCTGCTCTGCTGTCGTGGTACCTGTCAGCTCAAGTCGCACCTCGCCCTCACGACGATCAACAAAAACATTGTCCAAAACGGAATCCGTAACAGTTACAGAGTGCGTACCTCCACCCTGAATGTATGTGGCACCCTTGACCGTAACCTTGGATAGATCAACCTCTCCTTCACGAACGCCCGGAGCAATATATAAATTGCCGTTAATGACAACATCACTCAGTTTGATCCCATTTTGGTTGATAACCACATTACCTTGGATCACTCGACCTGCTGATGTATCCATCGAATTAATCACGGGTGCCAACTCATCCAACCAGGACAGCATTTCAGCTCGGGTCAGCGCACCATCCGGTTTAAATGATCCATCCGGATATCCTTCAATAACACCGGATAAGACACGAACCGATTCACGAGCATAGCTGCGGATATCCGACTCATCCAAGAAAGACGTGGATGACTCTGTTCCTCCTGTTACCTTCTCCAGTCCAAAGGCACGAACGAGTAATACCGCTGCATCTTCACGGGTAATCTCCTGATCAGGCTTGGCTGTATTATTAGGGTATCCCTGATAATATCCTGCTTCACGGGCGATAGACAGAGCGGAAGCATACCAGTTACCTGCTTGCACATCCGCAAAGGATTCTTCTTGATCCAAGACGTAATATCCAAAGATTGTATTGATAGCGTTTACAAATTCACTTCTGCTAACATGCTGATCCGGTCGAAATGAACCATCCGGGTACCCACTGACCCATCCTGCGGTTAACCATTTATTGATTAGTGGCTCAGCCCAATGTCCTGACCATTCCGCAGCGGACTGCACTGCATTTACACGGTTGCCACCAACCTCACCCTCTACGTTCGCATCTGCAAATGCAGGTAATGCTGTTGATCCAAGTAATACTACACTGAGTGCTGTACGCATAACGACCTGTGCCTTCTTCATCGCTCTATCTCCTCCTCGGTTGTGGTGCACGAATACTGCTGATCTTATTATGAAAAACTCCTCTGTTCTGCTGGTCTGGAGAGACACATCGAAAATCGAGCAATACCATTTAGAACTTAGATTCCGTCTATTCTCCAGACAACAGAACAATCACCTACAGGTTCAGGAACGCCTGCAACGTTCGATCAGATAAACGCGGGATATACTCATGACCATACTCGTGATAAACAAGCAGCTCCTTGGATGACTGAATCCGGTTGTACACGGCAAACTGAGTGGACGGTGGACAGATCGTGTCCGCAAGCCCAGTTACGAACAGCACCTTAGCCTGAATTCGATCTGCCAGATTAGAGATGTCGATATACCCGAGTCTGGAGAAGATAGCGTCCTCCCGCTCATGATTGGGGTCAAATAACCGGAAATAATACACCAGCTCTTCATAAGCTGAACTTGCGGCACCTAGCTCCCAGGCATGTCGATAATCCGATAAAAAAGGATATACTGGCACCGCCAGCTTCACGCGCGGTTCAAGGGATGCACAAGCTGTGGCTAATGCCCCACCTTGAGAACAGCCATACACACCCACACGTTCTTCATCGACGTGTTCCATAGACATCAGAATGCGTACCGTCTGCACGGTATCAAGGAAAACATTACGGAAATACAGCTTATCCGGATTAGGATCATCGATGCCCCGGATGATGTGTCCACGAATGGTTGTACCTTTCACTTGCAGGTTGTCCTCGGAAAGCCCGCCCTGTCCACGGCAGTCCAAAGCGAGTACCGTGATGCCATGGGCAGCGTAAGCAATCTTGTCAAACCAGTCGCCGCTATCACTAGAATATCCGTGAAACATAGCCATGGCTTGCCCTTTGGCATCAGCGGATGCAGCCATAGGCCGAACCAGCTTACCATGTATGCGTGCGCCACCTACACCTGTGAAATACAGGTGGAAGCACTCTGCAAGCGGTGATGTAATGTCCGCGGGCACCAGTTCATATTCGAGCGATTGCGCGTCTAGCTCTGCGAGGGCACGGCTCCAATAAGCATCGAAATCATCCGGTTTCGGACTGCTCCCGTTGTATTTTTTCAATTGTTCTAACGTTGTCTCACCCATCTGTCCCTCTCCATTCATATAAGTACAAGTTCATAAGCAAACTTCTTGAAATACATCTATTAGCGTAAAGAAAAGACGCATATGAGGATATCGCTGAGATTCATCTTCACATACGCCTTCGACTTGCGCTCTAACCTATACTTCCATTCTGAAAATCTGTCATGCTCGTCCAGCACATTGAACGAGCATTGAACATGTTCCAATTCACATGCTCACACCTGCGTGGGAATGCCTTGATAAAACTGCTGGATTACCCGCTCTGCAGGCTTGCCATACACGCCATAACCATCATCAGTCAAAGCATCCTTCTCTGCGTATAAATGCGCACTCCAATCCCACAGTCCGAATCCACGTACCCAATGGCGCTGACTTACATGCCGGAACATAGCTTCATAGAAACGCGACTGTTCTTCGCTACTCACTTCACCTGCTAGTCCCCAATCGTTCGGCACCTGTGCCGAGCCACTACGGCTGGGGCATCCAGCTTCTGCGAAGAAGAAAGGTTTGCCATAAGGAGCAATCTCCCGTTCGATACGATCGAGCTGTGCCTCCCAATCCCCGATGGGATAGTAGCCACTGGAAGAGATCACGTCCACGGCATCCCACCATTTCACATGCCCTTCCTGATATTTATCCGTGTTGTACGACACTAGGCCTGTATACACCTCGCGTACAGCCGCAATGACATCACGCCACTCCTGATCTCGACGCTCAGACTGCACCATCTCACAGCCAACGATGAACATCTCACACTTCTCCTGCTCTGCAATGGCTGCATAGTGCTGCTGAAATGCAGTGTAACTACGGAACCAATCCTTCCATTTCGGCTCACAGGGCACATCGATATCAAAAAAATTAATATGCGCACGCCATGTACCGTCCGTACAGTTAACCGTTGGCTTCAGAATAACCTGCAACCCAAGGGTACGGGCATATCGAATCATATCGACTAATTCGTCATCTTCGACCAGATGGTCGCCTCGATACTTCACTTCCACAGCTTGTGGATGATCCTGATATGCCGCCAGTGCAAAAATAACATGTGAACTGCCTGTTCGCTCAGCCAGTAGACGCAAAGATTCTTTTGCTTCCGGCTTACGAAAAGCTCCCTTGCCACTCATCCAACCAAATGTAAATCCCTTGATGTAATCCATATGCATTGCTAAGGTAAAGCCCCTCTCATGTCAATTACAGCTTGCCTTCCTCAAGATCTCCAGCGATAACCTCATCCGTCTCAATCACATAATTCACAATCTCATCGACAGTTGTGTAAGCTACGCCAACATATGTATCGGCTGCGCCATAATAGATTGCGATACGTCCAGTCTCGGCGTCATGCAATGTTGCGCACGGGAAGACCACGTTATCAACAAAACCTTGCTCCTCATACCATTGCTCCGGCGTTAACACAAAGTTAGATGAACGATATTTAACTTTGGACGGCTCATCCAGATCCAGAATAACCGCACCCATGCTATATACAAAACCATTGCAAGTTCCCGTTACCCCATGGTAGAACATCAGCCAGCCTTCAGACGTCTCAATCGGTGCAGGCCCGCCGCCGATCTTGACGGATTGCCACCAACCTTGGCCGCCTTTGCTCATGACGTGACGATGTTTGCCCCAATATACGAGATCCGGACTTTCGCTGAGGAAAATATCTCCGAACGGTGTATGTCCGCTATCACTTGGTCTGGACAGCATCACATAGTTATCATTGATTTTCCGCGGGAACAACACACCATTGCGGTTGAACGGCAGCATCGGATTTTCCAGACGTACAAACGTTTTGAAATCATCTGTCTTCGCGAGTCCCAGAGCGGCACCGTAGAAATCTGTACACCAGATGATGTAATACGTATCCTCTACCTTCACCAGACGCGGGTCGTAGGCATAGTTCGGCATGAACGGATTACCGTCCTCATCGACAAAAGCAATGCGTTCCTCTTCAATTGTCCATGACAATCCGTCTTCGCTGGAGCCCATGTGCAGATGCGGACGACCATTAATGGTCTCAGCGCGGAATACGCCGATGAACTTCCCTTCATATGGAACCACGGCACTGTTGAAAATACGGGCAACACCCTTCACCGGATTCCGTGGTATAACCGGATTCGCCGAGTGTCTCCACACCGGTGCATCCAGACCCTCCGGTTTATCTTCCCACGGCATGTTTGGCAAAGCGTCCCCAACAATGTGTACCTTTTTCGTTTCAGCAACTGTCATTTCTCATTTCTCCCTTCGAATTTTATTTAACTGAACCTTGCGCGAAGCCGTTGTAGATGTATTTCTGGAGCATCAGGAAGATGATCATGGTTGGAACAATGGCGATCATAATACCGGCGCTAATAACCTCCCACTGTGATCCGAAGGGCCCCTTGAACTTGAACAAGGCGGTGGATATAACTTGCAAACTGTCCTTCGGCATATACAGGAACGGTGTATAGAAGTCATTGTAGATGTTCACGCCTTTGACGATAATGACCGTTACGATTGCTGGCTTCAGCAATGGCAGGATAATCTTCCAATAGATTGTGAAGTATGAAGCCCCGTCCAGCATCGCGGATTCATCGAGTGAGTTGGAGATGGAGCCCAGGAATTGCAGGAAGATGTATACGGCAATGATATCTGTACCCAGATACATCACAATAGCTGCCCAGCGTGTATTGAACAGGTCGAGGGCGTTAATGATCTGGAACGTGGCGACTTGTGTCGTTACGCTTGGAATCAGGGTAGCCAGCAGGAATGCAGCAACCATAATTTTTTTGCCCTTAAATTTGAATCGATCCAGTACATACGCAATCATGGAGCCGGTTAAGGTTGCACCCACGATCGAGATGAGAAGGATAATAATTGTATTTTTGAAACCAACGAGCATATTGCCGTCCACAAACGCTCTGGAATAGTTGGCAAAGTTCAGCCAGTCAGCTGGCGGTGTAAGCGGGCTGGTAGTCGCATATTCAGCATTGGTCTTGAGGGATGCGAACAGGATCACCACGATGGGCAGAAGCGCAATAAACGCTGCGAGAATTAGCGAAGCATACTTAACGATGCTTGCAAGTGTGTATTTGACTTGGTGCACGTTTATTCATCTCCTTTCATGGTGACACGCTGAACGAGCGTAACGAGAATAACGATCAGAAGCAGCACAACGGCCATGGCTGATGCGAGTCCCAGTTTGCCGTACTTAAAGGCCAGATGAACCGTCTGGATAACAAAGGTCATACTGCCGTTGGAACCATCAGTCATAATATATGGAATATCGAACGCACTGATTGCGCCGCTAATCGCCAAAATCAGATTGAGCTGCAGGATGCGAGTAATACTCGGCAGGATAATATGGCGGAACTGTTGCCAACGGTTGGCACCGTCAATATCCGATGCTTCGTATACATCTTTCGGGATGGAAGAAATGGCACCCAGGAAAATAATAAAGTTGAATCCCATGTATCTCCATACGGATGCACCTGCGAGAGATACGTTAATGATGTTCGGATTACCGAGCCATAGCTGGGTGTATTGTCCAAGTCCAACGGCTTGCATGATGGTATCGAGTGTACCGTCCGGTTTGAAGAAGAACAGAAAGATGAATCCGATCGCAACACCATTTAACAAGTAAGGGAAGAATAAAATGCCTTTGAAAAAGTTTTTACCACGGACTTTGAAGCTTAGTATCGTTGCAAAATAAAGCGCCAGACCCATCTGTACAAACGTGGCTACGAAATAGTACAGGCTGACAATAAATACTTTAAAGTACTCGGGGTCTTTGAAAATTCGGGTATAGTTCTCAAAACCGACGTAGTCAAATCGTTTACTGTATCCATTCCAGTCCGTAAAGCTGTACTTGAACATGTTGATAACAGGCAAGTAGGCAAACGTGAACAACAGTGCCAGCGGAATGATCGAGAAGGCACATATAATAAATATGCGTTGCGCTGAGTAGCCCCAGTTGGATAACTTCAAGTATTTCATGCTCTCCACACCTCCAAGCGGTTCTACCGCTTTGTATCAAAAACTCTCTATAATATGCGGAATAACTGCGGGGAGCGGTTTATAGAAAAACGGCCTTTAAGTTTCTCGGTGCCAATCCTTAACCGTATACTCCCCACAGTACATCTGCTATTCTTACACTTGCCTTGTTTTAAACGCTCGTTCAAAAAGGGCGGTTTTCAGTACCGAGAAGATGGGATGAAGATAGAAATGGAGTAGCGGAGCGTAGATTAAGCTACGTGAGCAACGGACATTTCGGCTGAATCCCATATTCGACGCTGAGATGCCGCAAGGCATCCTTCGTAATCAAAAGCGGACTTTATTGCGCGACTTCTGCACGTGCTTTTACCCACTTGTCATTGAGGTCTTTCATGATGTCGTCATACGACTCACTACGGTTGCCGATGGCTGCTTCGATAATGCGTTTCTTGAAGTCAGGCTGCCAGAGACCGATCTCAGCTTCGTTGTCGATTTTGTCCATCAGTCCTTCTTGACCCTCTTTGGCAGGAGTCAGCGTAGAGAATTGTACATCTTTGTATTGATCCAAGATTGGTGGCGGTTCAGCGCTCTTGTCTGCACTCATACCTCCACCCTGTTCAACTGCATAATTGGACTTCTCAAGGAACCAGTCAATCCATGCTTTGGCAGCAGGTTTGTTCTCGCTGTTCACGTTCATACCGATGTTGTAATCGGCTGACAACGGAACAATGACATCACTAGCATTCGTAGGGAACGGCAAGAAGCCAATATCGTCTGGCTTGTCTGTCAACCCTTGAATCTGTGTAATTGCCCATGAACCCAGCGCCATCGTTGCGATTTTGCCATTAGCCAAGTCGGCTTTGGAGCTTTCCCAGTCTGTCGTCGTTGGATCTTTCTCGATCAGACCACTCTTCGCTGCATCATACAGTACTTTGTACAACTCATAGTGCGGCTGCCCAGCAACAAAGTTATCATCCGTATTCGGTTGATCCACATTGACGTAATCTACACTACCGGCAACGGTTGGCAGATCAGCTTCCCATTGCGTAAGCGCCCAGCCAGAAGCATAGTTCGTATAGAGTGGAATCGCATCCGTGTTGTCTTTCACCAATTGAAGCGCTGCCTGGAATTGTTCAGGCGTCTTAGGTACTTCAGCGATACCTGCATCTTTGAATACTTGTTTGTTATAGATAATGCCGGAGAAGGTGATGACCGTAGGAATACCATACACTTGACCATCCACCATACGCTCTTCGATCGCTGTGTATTTATCTTTCAATTCATCGTAAGTACCGAGCGGTTCAAAAAAGTCTGGGATATCAGCGATAGGAACACTCGTCGGAATCATCAGTACGTCACCGTAATCCTTGGTGCTCATCCGAATTTTCACTTGTCCCTCGTAGTCCGCCAGAGCCTGGAAGTTTACTTTCACATCCGGATACTCCTTGTTGAACTCAGCTGCGTAATCCTTGAATACGGTATCAACAATATCTGTACGTTGCGTCAGCACGGTGATTTCGCCTTTGATATCCGCCGGATCCGTACTAATCTCCTCTCCCGCTTGTGGAGATCCACCTCCCGATGAACATGCAGCAAGTAGCGAAGTAATGAGCAGCATTGTCAGCAGCATCATCCAGCCTTTGTTTTTTCTCAATTGTTTCGACCCCTTTCATGAATCTGTTAAGTTATCGTTAAGGTTACAAGTTCGATTCTATTATGGTAACGCTTACCTGTCAATTGATTTATTTCATATCTTTTATCAAAAATTTAAACCCCGATCCGTTGACAAGCAAAATTCAGCGCACTAATATTAACGTATAAAGTTAACGATAACCTAATTCATTTATTTTTTATATTTTGCATGCTATTGAAGGAGCGCTCTGAATGACTGTAAATATGATTCAGCTTCAATCCGAGATAACGGAGCATTGGGAACAGAAGATTCTACCTTTCTGGTCTAGTCTGAAGGATACAACGAACGGTGGGTTCTACGGTTGGGTGGGTAACGACCTTCAAGTCGATCGTCAGGCACCGAAGGGCGGGATTGCTACGGCACGGCAGCTCTGGTCGTTTGCCGCAGCCTATCGTGTAACCGGTCAAGACATCTGGCGCGATCACGCCGAACACGCTTATCGTTTTCTCGCAGACCATGTGATAGATCCGGAGCATGGCGGGATGTATTGGATGGTTGATGCTGTAGGAAATCCACTGGACACAAGCAAACATGTCTATACGCAATCGTTCGGTGTGTACGCATTGAGTGAGTACTACCGAGCAACCGGAGATAATTCAGCACTGGATCTTTCGAAAACGCTTTTTTCCCTAATTGAGACGAAGGGATTGCACGCAGATATACCTGCCTACAGGGAACAATTCGATCGATTTTGGAATGAACAACCGAATGAAATGTTAAGCGAAAACGGGGTCATTGCGGATTATACGATGAATACACATATCCATGTGTTAGAAGCCTATACCACCCTCTATAGGGTGTGGCCGGATGCACAAGTGAAGGCGGCGTTGGAGCGCCTGCTCGCTATTTTGTATGAACGTGTATATGACCAGGATACGAAGTTTCTCGGTGTATTTTTCAACAAACAGTGGGAATCCATCATTGACCTACGCTCGTTCGGACACGACATTGAAGCAAGCTGGCTGATTGACGATGCCCTGAACGTGCTGGGACTTGAACAACATCCCGCATATGCGCGGATGGTTACCGATATCGCCTACAATATCTCGAACATCGCTGTGCAAGCGGATGGCTCACTGATGAATGAACAAGAGGGCGAGCATGTCGATGAGACGCGGATCTGGTGGGTTCAGGCCGAAGCGATGGTTGGTTTCTATAACGCATATCAGCGCACGGGTGATCCACAGTTTCTAGAGAGAGCCGAGCGGCTGTGGGCCTACACCAAAGAACACATTGTTGACCATCGCGCAGGTGGGGAATGGCACTGGTCGGTTGACGGAAACGGCACACCCGATCAGCACGAGGTTGCTGGGCCATGGAAATGCCCGTATCACAACAGCCGATTTTGCATTGAACTAATTGAGAGGATGGGATAAGCATGATACACCCGAAATACAATGAGCTATTGGAGAAACAGGAGCAGCTACTATCACGTTCTAATGAAATCGATTCGTCCTTCTATAACGGCGTATATGATCGGTACCTTTACCCCGTAATCACCCGCCATCATGTGCCTTTGCACTGGAGATTTGATCTAAATGAAACGACCAATCCACATTTCATGGAGCGTCTGGGCATCAATGCAACATTGAATCCGGGAGCCATCTATTTCAATGGCAAATACGTCATGGTGATCCGGACTGAAGGGCTTGATCGCAAGTCGATCTTCGCGCTTGCCGAAAGTGATAACGGGATTGATGGTTTTCGGTTTACGGGCAAGCCGTTAGTTTGGGAAGATATCGATAAGGACGAGACCAATCAATACGATATGCGACTCGTTCAGCATGAGGATGGCTGGATTTATGGTATCTATTGCTCAGAACGCAAAGACCCGGATGCCCCTGCTTTCGATACATCCAGTGCGGTCGCTCAAGCTGGACTTGTACGTACTCGTGATCTG
Source organism: Paenibacillus tundrae (assembly GCF_036884255.1). Lineage (NCBI taxonomy): Bacteria > Bacillati > Bacillota > Bacilli > Caryophanales > Paenibacillaceae > Paenibacillus > Paenibacillus tundrae. The sequence continues at coordinate 6,222,519 of NZ_CP145605.1, forward strand.
GTAAGCTGGGAACGCCTGCCTAACATTACAACGAACTCCCCTCAGCAGCGAAATGTCGTGCTACATCCCGAGTTCGTTGGTGGTAAATACGCCTTCTATACTCGTCCACAGGACGGATTTATCTCAACAGGCAGCGGTGGCGGCATTGCCTTCGGTCTATGTGATGACATCTTAAATCCCGTTATTGATGAAGAAACCATCATTGATGAGCGTAAGTATCACACCGTCTATGAAGTCAAAAACGGACAGGGCCCTGCCCCAATCAAAACAGATCGTGGCTGGATTCATATTGCACATGGTGTGCGTAATACGGCAGCTGGCTTACGTTATGTGCTGTACACTTTTGCCACAGATCTAGCTGATCCAGCTAAAATTATCGCTAAGCCAGGCGGACATTTCATCGCACCTTATGACGACGAGCGTGTAGGCGATGTATCCAATGTCATTTTCTGCAATGGTGCTGTCGTTAATGAGAAGAACGAAGTCTTTATCTATTACGCGTCCAGTGATACCCGTTGTCATGTGGCAACAACAACGCTGGAACAACTGGTCGATTACACATTCAACACACCTGCTGATCCGTATCGTTCTCTGGACTGTGCTATCCAACGTGCTGATCTGATCGAACAGAATGAGAAGCTTCTACATGTTGTTCAAAAGTAAGCTTCAGATTACCGCACTTCTACAGGAGCAATAAACTTCATATGGATGCAACCGTGTTCATGGGAACGCAATTTATGCTAAAAATCGTAAAAATAACAGACGGAATTGCTTTATTCGAAGGAAGTAACAGGGTATACTAGTATGGATTGTTATTATGTTTAAGTGAACGAAACCTCATAATGACAGCACATTGTACTTAGACCAGCTTGAAGGAGGCGACCAAAGCTGAAGAACAATATCACCATGCGGGATATCGCCGACAGGCTCGGGGTCAGCAGTGTGACCGTCTCGAAAGCGTTGAATGATAAAGATGGTGTCAGTGACGAATTAAAAGAAAAGATTAAGGTGCTTGCCGTAGAGATGGGCTATCGGTATAATGCCACTGCCCGCTCCATGAAGGAAGGCCTAACTCATAATATCGGGGTAATTATCCCCGAACGATTTACCGGACCTACGCAATCGTTCTATGTACGCGTGTTCCAACGCATCACAAGGCACTTAGAGGATCAAGGCTACTACGGCATTCTGCACATTCTCAATGAAGAGGATGAAGAAGGATTAACGTTGCCGAAGCTGTACAGTGACAATAAGGTCGATGGCTTCATCGTGCTCGGCCAGATCAGCAAAGAGTACATTGAACTGGTGCGCTCGATGGATGTTCCCAAGATGTTCCTCGACTTCTACGATGAGCATTCTGATATCGATTCTGTTGTAACCGATAACTTCTATGCTGCTTACGAACTGACGAATGTTCTGGTACAACAAGGACATCGCAGTATTGCTTATGTGGGTAATCTATACTCCACCAGCAGTATTCAAGATCGTTTCCTCGGGTATTACAAATCACTCTTGGAGCATCGCATGCCGATGAACCCTGACCTCATCCTGAATGATCGGGACGAACGCGGGACGTTCATCGAGATCGATCTGCCTGACTCATTGCCTACAGCTTTTGTCTGCAACTGTGATCAGGTCGCTCACCTGCTTGTTCAGAAGCTGACATCGTTGGGCATTCAGGTGCCTCAGCAATGCTCTGTCGTTGGATTCGATAACGATATCTATGCCCTGCTCTCCGAACCAAAACTGACAACCGTTGAGGTGGATGTAGAACAGATGGCACGTACTGCTGTTCAGTCGATGCTGAAGAAGGTCGACAACCCGAACCGCAATTTCGGCCGCGTGCATGTGAAGGGCAACATCATCTATCGGGATTCCATTAGTGCCGCGCCTGAAACTCTGGAGATGCAATCGCCAACTTCGATATAAAAGATAAAAAGTGCTTCCGGCCATAGTGGCTGGGAGCACTTTTTTTGTTTAGTGAGTTCATATATTCTCTTGATTACGCGCGGAGATATCTTTGGTTTGTACTTTGGAATGGAAATATTCTAAATCTCACATTGACTAATCATTGCAGCAAGTCTAAATTAGGTATATGAATCTCATATTAACAATAATAGTATATATTGGATTTTAATTTAAATTTAATATTTTATTACATACTTCAATCTAATTAGCATAGAGCCAATCCCAATTTCATGTAAAGAGAAGGAGAACAAGGTTAGTGGCGAAAAAACTAGTTATTCTACCCCGTTGGTTCAAGAGCTTGTTAAAACAGAACAAATTACATTTATGTGCATTACTTCTTTTGCTTATCGTTATTGGTGTTTGTGAGACAATCACTCCAATCATCATTCAAAGATTTATAGATAACGCAACAACAAGTGCAGAGGTCTTGCAGCTTTTTCAGTTAGCCATTAGTTTTCTAGTCATTACTTTTCTTAATTATGTATTGAAAATACTAAATGCGTATTACTCCAATAGAGTAACCTGGAACATTTGCGAAGAAATTCGTATTACATGCCTTAATAGAATGAAACATTACGACAAAGCTTTTGAACAAAAATACGGTGTTGGCAAAATAATGGATTACCTCTCAACAGACATTTCGGAAATTAATTATTTTATTACCAGAACATTATTGCCCACAATTATAGATGCGGTTACTATGCTTGCGATTGTTATCGTAGTTGTTAATGAAAGCTTATTTCTAGGCCTGTTCTTTATCACTTACTTTAGTTTTGCAGCCTTTGTTATTTATAGAACACAAAATAAAAAAAGCAATGTGTTGGGCAAAGAAAGAGCTGTTGAATCTGAGATTTCAAGTCTGATCAATGAAATTGTATTAGCAAGGAAGGAAATCAAAGCCATGAACGGAGTTAATGCTTTCACATCCAAGCTTGCTTCTTCTATGGACGGATTATTTCCTTACAAATTAGCTTCGCAAAAGTATATATATACGATTTGGATTATTTCTCTATTTTTTATTTCATTAACTAATGTATTAGCTTTGGGATTAGGCGGGACACTCTATTTCTTTGGGGTTATTTCTCTAGGCACCGTATATTTGGTTTACAACTACAGTCAACAACTCAAGCAACCTCTTGAGTCCATACAGTATCATATCAATAATTATCTACTCGTAAAGCAAGCTATGAGTAGGTTGACTGATATTTTGGAATATCAAAGTAGTGTATCTCAAGGGCATCATCATTTACCTGATGGATTAGTTAGTGTAGCTGTAAAGCAGTTAAAGTTTTCCTACGACGACGACAAGTCCGTACTAGAAAATATTAACTTCACTCTTGAGGCCGGTGAATCTATGGGGATTATCGGTGTCTCTGGCAGTGGGAAAAGTACGCTAAGTTTGTTGCTAACCAAGCAACTACCTTGCCCTAATCATAGTGTGTATATCTCTGGCGTTGATATCAATGAATTAAGTTTGACAGAGGTCCAGAGACATATTTGTCTGATGAGCATTAACGATAAGTTATTTGAAGGTTCATTAAAAGATAACCTAACTTTATTTGATGATAGGATCTCAGATCACCAGGTACTGCACTTCATAGAAAAGTATAAATTCAAGCAAATAAGCCCTTATTTTAAACAGTTTGAGCAAAATGAATTGCTACACAAAAAAATAGATTTACAGGAATTGTCGGTAGGTGAGAAACAGTTAATTTATCTTTTTAGGTTGGTTTTTAAACCAAAAAAACTAATGATCTTCGATGAGGCGTTATCTAACATTGATGAGAAAATCGAATATTATTTCTTTGATATTCTGAAGGAAATCAGTGAGGATACGACTTTAATTATGATTTCACATAACGTTGAGCGACTGAGAAATTGCAACAATATCATTGTTATGGAAAAAGGGAAGGTCATTGCGAACGATAAAGCACACACTGTATTAGATAGACTTGATAGACAACGGTATGGTTTGCATTTGTCAGGGGGAGAAGCATGAGTAGTACAAAGGATTCTATTAATAAGTCGCTTCTTTTAATCACGCCTAAGCAATACACAATTACTTTTATATTGGGGTTAGTTAGTAGTCTGATCCCTCTATTACTCGGTTGGGTTATTAAAATTGTATTTGATCAATTAAATAATAATCATTTCAAGTCTTTGTCATTACTATTGTTCGTCATTTTACTTCTCATTGTGCTTCAAAATTTCTTATTCTACCGACTGGGCTTACTTGAAACCAAGATTCGTTTTCAAGCAAGCAAAACGATGGTGGTCTCTTTCATCAATAGAATTTTACTTAACGAAAATAAAGCAGATGTAACAGCCTCAACCGCATTAACAATAACTAACAGCGATTTCAAATTAGTTGAATACAAGCTATGCAGCATACTGGAATTGGTAAATAAGATCATATTTTTTATCGTAGCTTTAATGATCATGTGGACGATTAATTGGAGATTAACATTGTATTCGATCCTTCCGCTTGTCTTGTTTAATATCGGCATTTATTTTGTCAGAAACAAATGGAAAGATAAGTTTGCAGATAATCGTACGGCCGCTCTTAACTATCAACAATTTGAACATGACGTTATGTCCAATAGGGATACGTATAAGTATCTGGATCAAGAGAATTTACTGAGTAATCGATTGAAATGGTTGGGGAAGAAAAGTTTATCCACCCAGTTGAAACAAACTCTGTTCTCCTTCTCTATTACTACAGGGGTTACATTTGTTAATTACCTAAGTATCTTTGTCGTCTTAATGCTGTCTATTCGTTATCTAAAAAGTGGCGAGCTCTCCATTGGTGACCTTACACTCTTTATTAGTTATATTGGCTTTGGATTTGCTTATCTAGACTTATTTGCAGCCGTACTGAATTCACATAAACAAACCGAGCATATTGTAAATAAAGTTGATCATTTGGTTGAAAACAGTAACCTAGGTACCTTTAGCAAACTAAAAGTCGGTTATCAAGACAACACAATAGAGCACCACTCGCATTTAATTCTTAGAAACTTTGCAATGAATTCAAATCATGAGCCCCTCCCCAATTTAGTTATCCCAAAAGGTTCTTTAGTAGTCATCTCTGGAGAAACGGGGATGGGGAAATCCACGTTCATCAATGCTCTCTTAGGCTTCTCATCATATAGTGGTCAAATCATTGTGGATGGGACAATTGTGGACAATTTATCAAAGTATCAAATAGGGGTCGTACCTCAGCGCTATAACTTATTCAATTTACCTCTAATCGATAACATTACTCTTCTAAAAAATGCGGATCAGGCTCAACCAGCACTTCATATTGCCAACATAAAAACAGACCGTATTTTTAATATTTCTGATGAACAATATTTGGGCGTCTCAGGTAATATGATTTCAGAAGGTCAAAGGCAGCGTGTGGCCATCGCCAGAGCTGTTCATCATGGTAAGGATTTTCTCATGTTGGACGATGCATTCAGTTATCTTGATAAAAACAATAGATATGAAATTTTCGAAAAGATAAGAAATACGAAAGCGACCAAATTTATTATCTCGAATGATATGAATTTCAAGAGTAAAGCAGATATTCTTCTTAAGGTGCATGAAAGGAATGTTGTATTAGTAGGAGACCTAAATTAAGGTGTAATCTCGCCATGAGTCAGATTCATACGTGCACGGTCGTAAGAATAAACAAGCTACCTCGCCAAGAACTGCGGGGTAGCTTGTTTGCGGCTCACCATAAGCCTGAAGCTTAATAGCTTGTCTTCAGCCAATTATCCTTGGACCAGGTGAGCTTGCCTGCACCTGCGCCGTTGGAGGCCGTGAGACGTGCATTCAATGTGGAAGGATCATCCACCTGATAACTGTATGGGAGAGTCGCGAAGCCGTTCCAAGAGAACGTCTTCACTACAGCTGGAATTGGTGCGAGTGGACTGCCAGAAGTATCACTACTGCCGCGGAACAAGCTTCCATCCAGGGCGTATATCGTATCCATTACACGGATTTTGCCCGTATATGTTGCATCTGCTGGATTGGTCTGATTGTTGCGAACCGGGAACTGCACATCCTTGATGACCGACTTCTCAACGAGAACCGCTCCGCTTTCAGTCGAGATGGCACCATTGCTGATGATATCAAATTTATATCCTTTGGAAGCAATGGCAGTTGCCATCGCAGACGTAATTTTGGCTTTGGCAGCCCGCGCTGCTGTAGCATCCATCACAATGTTATAGGCATGGGCATTGCCTCCGCGCAGACGCGGCATCCGATCCTGAATATCCTTGTACAGATTATGATGCAGCGTCATAGACAGATTAGCATTCGCCGATTCAAGACTCGTTGAACCAACGAGATGCCCCTTTTTCTGTGGGCCAGAGATGGCGATAATGTCTGCTTTACTGAGACCCACTGCACTGCTGCGCAGGTAATTGTACATCGGATAGGAAGCTTTATTGGCTTCCAGCTCATTGATCTGCTGCGTAACCCAACTGTTCGCGCTGCCGTCATCGCCCTTGAAGGTAGACCAGGAGATAGTCACGCCGCTGGTTCCTTTTTTTGAATCAACGAGTCCGTCATAGGCTTTGTTAAATGTACAGTGATCAATCCATACACCGCTACTCTCCTCCAGGGTGATGTAATCCCAGTCGTTCTTGTCGTAGTCACCCTTGGTGGACTCATCCCATTCCCAGAGCTCATCAAATTCGAGATTACGGATAATAACGTTGGAGCTTCGTTTCACACTAATCGCAGCATGTTTGATTTTGGAGCCGTTGGCAGAGAAAATAGTGAGCCCGTTAAAACCGTCAATCGTAAGCTTACTTACGCCGGTCTGTTTCAATACAGGATGCGTTAAGGCATCATTGTGTTTGGCAAAAGGTGATGTCTGCGCTGCACTCGGAATTTCGTTCCACCCCAGATTCAGATCATTCATGATCTCCACGACTTTGACGCCGGAGTTCTTCTTCAACGCCAGTGCAAGGTCAGTCGCATTGTATACCTTCTTATACGTGGACGTATTCGAATCACTGATGATGCCACCGCCCGTGTTACCTTGGGAGAATCCCGTGAGATTGTAATCTGCATTCCCTGCTGCCTGCACACTCGCAGGACCCGATATTAGCGTGAGCCCCAACGTTACAGCCAAGGCTGTACTGCACCAGCTTCTTAATTTTGTTCTCATCCCATTCATTCCTCCCATTTTATAAGTGATAAGGCTCGTCCCCCGCTGCCATACCGTGTCATGAAGGACATGTCCTCACTGTATATTTTGAAAGCGATTACAACAATAATCTCTACATCACATTCAGGCTATACAGCTTGATGTAGCGCCAACTGTACCAGAAGCAACCTTGAATCGTACTTAGTTAACCTGATAAGCACATACGAGTACCGTTGACTTAGTGTTGATGGGAATGCAAAATGAATGAAACTAAAAAGCAGGACTGCATCTGCTGCAGACCTGCTTGATTTTACATTTTTTAATTCACCTTTTGATAGAACGTGTCCAGAAGCCACCATGGAATTGTTTGGGTTCTACAGTAATGACAAAGGCTTTGGGATCCAGACCGAGAATCGTCTGGTAGAGCAGCTTTTGGTTTTTGCGTTTCGCCAAAATTTCCATAACCAGCCTGTCCCCATCGCGCCCACTGCCCACCCAAGCGGTAACGCCATATCCTTTGTCCCGCAGAGAATTGGCAACATTGCCGTCCATCTGATTACAGATCACCTTCACGGTAACATAGCCAAGCGCAATCTTCTCCTCAATCCAAGCACCTAGTAACACACCAAGCCCATATCCCACCGCATAAACAATGAGTGCAATCGTCTGATCCAGGTAACTCAGCACCAGGTTCAATCCGAGTACATAGATCACAATCTCTCCCGTACTGATCAGTGCGGCGATGTATTTCTGACCTTTAAGCGTCAATATCATACGCAGGGTGTAAGCCGATACGTAGACAATTTGAATCAGAAAAATAAAAACGAGTATTTTAAACAATTTGCATCCCTCTTTCCTAGGACATGTCTGAAAACTCCGAAGGACGCAGATTTGCCGAATTTTCGTTCCAAGTCAGGAAGTTTTCCGTAGGCGTGCCGAGGCACATCAAGGGAAACTGACACAACAGCGGGCGAAAAGGTGGTGAAAGATGCACTTCAGCGAGTTTTGAGACAACTCCTAATGATCAGACCTGTTACTGCCAGCCTAAGTTCGTGATACTCCGTTTACTCTCAGACTAACCAAGTATTATTAATTCTTATCTTCATCATTGGACGTTATGGGGTGATTTTAAACGGTCTACTTGCAATCTGTATGGTGCCAGAACTGCCATTATAGAATTGTTTACTGCGATTATCAACCCGGCAACAGACCTAGGGGCGAAAGGCTCTATCATTGAATATGCTGAAGCATTAGTAATCGCCGAACACAATGGGACACATCATGCGAACAATCGATACCCATCAACGATAAATTAAAAGGGGGGAGCATCCATGCAGCTATGGCAGGAGATGGAGCAGGAAGGGATGGAAGAACTCCTATTTTGTCACGACCCAGGTAGCGGGCTAAAAGCAGTGGTCGCTATTCATAGCACGGCACTCGGGCCAGCACTGGGAGGATGTCGCTGCTGGACATATGCCTCAGAAGAGGATGCAATCCGCGACGCCATCCAGCTTGCCAGAGGTATGACCTATAAATCAGCCGTTTCTGGTCTGCCATATGGCGGCGGGAAAGCCGTTGTCTGGAATATCCCTACGGAGTGGAAGGTGAGCAATTCCCCTACACAGTCTCAAGCCCAAGCTATTCCTTCTTTCCCTGTCAAAAACGTCATGGATTCCGATCAACTCATCATTCCCAACACCAACACTGGGCGAGCCCATATCTTTCGAGCCCTTGGACGTTTTCTTGAACGACTGAACGGTCGCTATATTACCGGTCTTGATCTAGGCACCACATCCACTGACATGGATCAGATCCGATTGGAGACTGCCTATGTGACCGATATGACCGGATCACTGGGCGCCCAGGATGACTTCACCGCCGAGATGACCGCTTACGGTGTGTACACCGGCATCGTGACCTCGCTGCGCTATCAAGGCACCGACACATTGCAGGGCATTCCCATTGCTGTCCAGGGACTGGGCAAGGTTGGGTATGCCCTGTGCCGTCACCTGCATGCAGCCGGGGCACGGCTCATCGTGGCAGACGTTGTACCGGAGCGTGTACAACGTGCCCTTGTGCAGTTCAGCGGCGCTACCTCGGCCGATCCGGCCCATATTCACGCCGCTGACTGCAAGGTGTTCGCCCCCTGTGCCCTAGGGGGCGTGTTAACCCCGGCATCGGTGGAGGAGCTGCGCTGCTCCATCGTTGCCGGGGCGGCCAATAACCAGCTTAGCCAGCGGCAACTGGTTATTGGCCGGATGCAGGCGCGCGGCATTCTGTACGCGCCTGACTACGTGCTGAATGCCGGAGGCATCATCAGCACCGCTTACGAGCTGGAAGGCGCGCAGCCGGATACGATCCGCCAGAAGGTGGCGGGTATTGCGGATACGCTCTCCGCGGTCTACCGCGCCGCAGCAACAAATGGTATATCCACTGTTGATGCAGCAGATCAAATGGCTGAAGCCAGACTGAGCGGCAAAACTCCCCGTTCATAATCTAAGTGAAACACCAGCACACGGCGCTTTGGTGCATATTAAAAGTGGTCGCCGGTTCAAGGCTCTGTTCACAGATGCCATCCATCTGTTGTGTTTAGCTTCCTTTGGCAAGAGTGGTATGTGTCAGAAAAATCCTGCAACGCTGTGTCTGTAACCCGCAATGTTGAGTCTATAAATAGAAGTTGATTCAGATACGTTGTGGCGGGTACCCTTCACAAGCCATAAATTTCATAATACTGAGAAGCCAATCGATTCCAACGAATTGTCGACGGGCTTCTCTTGTTCTTTTCATAATATCCATGGCATCCCTTATCCCTGCCATCATCCAACCAATCCATAAAGCTTCCTCATTCGGAAATAGCATTTCTTTTGTTAATACAGGATCAAGTGAAAACAGAATTAAGCTCATCAGCACTCCCATTTTGCTCGACGACCAGCTGACCTGAGATCTTAAATTAGTAGCATTTGCATTATAGTAGTAGCATTACAGTAAGTAACATCACAGTAGTAGCATGACAGTAGTTTGGTTGCATTAGTTTGGTTGCATTAGTGTTGTAGGTTTGCATTACAGTTGTAAGTTCGCATTACAGCTTCAGGATTTTACTACAACTCTAACGAACCTGAGACCTCTTATATGGAGCAAATAGCTCCCCGTTGAAATCTAACGAATCCTAGGCACGTTATTTTACTAAATTGACCTTGAAATGGGTGAGAAACGTTTGTTTTCAACACGATAGCGTGTGTGAGATTCGTTAGATTTTAAAAGAGGCTACATTAGGTTGAATAAGGTGTGTGAGGTTCGTCCAACTATGGGGATCGGATAAATGTAAAGTGGACTGTTGCACTTCTACCCAAAGATATCATTGGCTTGAAAAAAATACGTTCCAGACAGACTCAATCAGAAAGTTGTAGGCACGTCGTGCAGTAACGCCCCCTGCTCCCATTACTGAGGACACGACGTATAAAACGCTTGAAGTTCAACGAATGCTCGATCACATGATCAGAGATAAATTCACAACCACAAAGAATTCCGTATCTATCATTTCATTTACTTTGTTTTCTTATCTGATCTACAGCTCAGTTTTCTTATCTCATCTACAGCTCGGTGAGTTACTGCTGAGGGAATCGCGGAACTCAGGGTGAGACGGTGGAATCAGAGTTGTTGCGTTCCAACACAAACCGTAATGTTACATCAATTTTTATCCGTCGGAAATCCATCACATACGCTACGTTGGCCACAGCACAGCATATAACAAAGAGAAGCCAATCGGATTCGAACGAACCATCCTGGGCTTCTCCTTTTTTATATACGAAATCTTATCTCAATGAGCTGTCACTTTCGAGCACTTTTCACCGGATATAACATCGTCCAGAGCATCGCATTTGCTATAACGAGCAACGCAATGTATATCCAGATTCCTGCGGGTAAGGATTGAACGTAGAAATGTATCCCCGCAAACAATCCCAGTACTGGCAAAGCCAGCAACACAAGCCACCCATCACTTTGCTGTGCCATACTGAACGATTCCGAGAACGGAGGCTTACGTAATAACAGTTTACTGGTCAACGGAATGAGCGCTGTACCTATCAACAGGATGATCACAATGTCCGGTACGATTCGCAAACCAAACGCCCAGAGGAACACAACCGCATTGATCATAAAGACAGGCATAAACATATTGCACAAAAAGGCTTTTAACGTCCCACTGTAGAGCACATGATCATTGGCAAGTGGAGCGGCGCGGAACGTCCAGAACGCCTTGTAGTGCCCTGAAAATTTCAGCATCATCACCACAGTTACTACGACAAACAACATAATATATAAGGTATAAAAGAGTGCGCTTTCCCGTAATTCAGCCCATGAGGAATCCTGCATGAACGTAAACCAAAATATATATGGCAATACGAGAGACAAGCCAATGCTAGGATACACCTTAAGTTTGAACTCACGCTCGTTACGCATCATGTTGGCAGACAATCGGAAGCACGCTTGCTCCTCCCGCGTCCTACAGAACATTCTAGCCATGATCCGATCCCAGCCTCCACGTCTGCGACCTGAGGTCTGAGCGGCGTGAGCCATTTTCTCCAAATACAATTCAAAGGACGGCATAAGCTTCACGTAGATCATCAGACTGATGATTGGAACGACGATGGCTAACGCCGAGAAAACATACAGCCATGCGTTTCCACCCCCGCCGAAAATCCATTCGAACAGAGCCGCGTACCATACTGGAGGAAGGAATAACTGCCACCATTCCGGAGTAAATACCATGTTGAAGTCAACGATGCTAAATGAACGGATGACCAGTTGATACCCCACGGCAATGCCGACAGATAATAGAATCTGCACCATGTTGATCATATCCTTCAGCTTCTCCCCATCCAGGAACTTCATCATGAACAGATAGACCAGTGAGGTCGTCACCAGAATTAGCATATTGATCAGAATAAGCGCCACGGCAAATAGTAGAAAGAATCCGATCCCATAACGAATGAGCGTTGCCACCAGTGGAAGAATGGATAGCGAGCCTGTTAATAATAGAAGGTAGATTCCGGCGTGAATGGCACGAGCCATGCCGATGGTGCGGGCATTGACTGGCTTAGTCATGATGATATTCCGATCACGGATATCGAGTAGCACGGAAGAGAAATCGGAGACCATAGACGTCATAATCATGAACATCAACATCGCCGTAACAATACTCATCTGAAGCATGTAATGCCCCGTATCCCAGACAATAAAGGGAACCATGATCAATCCCATTAAGGCATACAACCATAACGAACGAAGGTATAGATTCCCCTCTTTTTGTTTCTTGTTCCCATAATTACCCGCCAAAACTGTAGGTACACGGCGCTGATCCATCTGGAACTTCACTCGCAAAATGAGTCGCAAAACATCGTAATCCGCTCCGGTTCGCGCGATCACATGCCGGAAACGATCCAGAACCTTGAGCGAGCGGAAATCGGAGGATTCCGCCATATTAGTACACCTCCTGCACGATCGAGACAAACCGCTCTGCTATCGCCTTATGTTCATTGAAACCAGTCAGTTGATTGAACACTTCCTCCAGTGACCCCTCCATCGACTGCTGCTGCAATTGCTGGAACGTGCCATCTGCCATCACGCGGCCTTCCGCAATGAGCACAATTCGGCTACTGATTTTCTCAACAACATCCATAATGTGTGACGAATAGAAGATGGTCGTCCCTTTTGCCGATAATTGGGACAAAATCTCCTTCACCACCATCACACTATTCGCATCAAGTCCACTAAGCGGTTCATCGAGGAATAATAGATCCGGATCATGCAATAATGCCGAAATAAGCAGTACCTTCTGACGCATTCCTTTGGAGAATGAGGCAATACGAGCATTGTAGGACTGTGCTAGACCGAAACACTCCATTAACTGCTTCGCTTTGTAATCCGCGTCTTCATAGGACAACCCGTACAATTCCCCTGTAAAGGTCAGATATTCTGCTGGCGTAAGCTGTTCATATAACTCGGCAACTTCCGGGACATATCCTATTCTACGTTTATACTCCACACCACTATCTTCGATATCTTTACCAAAAATACGCACCGTGCCCACATACCCTTCAACCAGACCGAGCAAAATCTTAACGGTTGTACTTTTGCCTGCACCATTCGGACCTATGTATCCAATCATCTCGCCACGCTTCACTTCAAGGTCAATCCCGTTCAATACATATCGCCCATTATATCTCATTCGTAAGCCTTCAATGGATAGCACTTGTTCTTCTCTCATCTTGTTACTCGCTCCCATCTTGATTGGTATCGTATACATCATTAGTTTCTACAATTCTACTAGTTTACCACAGTTTGGATTACGGAACAGATGCGCAAGAAATCCACCGTAAATTAACACTGCTTAATATTTCGATGATATTCAGCAAATAAATCAAATTTATAGTAGTCGTATAGACGTCTAGACATATAAGGGGGAAGGAGAACAGATTGAACAGATTAAGCGCAGGTCTAAAATATGGAACTTTCATCACTCTACTCCTATGGACGCTGTTTCCAATCTATTGGATGCTCGTCATTGCTACGCAAGAATCGTCTGATTTGTTCACAGAGGTATCCATATTTCCGAGATCATTAACCTTGGAACATATATTTAACATTTTTGTGCAAGACAATTACATGGGGCCGTTAATCAATAGCTTTATCATCACCGTCAGCTCATTGTTGATTGTTCTTGTGTTCGGATTGTCCTCGGCGTATGTGCTTGGGCGCAGAACGTTCCGAAGCCATTACCGAATATTCAAAAGCTCGCTGATGATCTGGATTTTGCTCGTTCGTGTCCTACCACCAATTACATTTGCACTCCCGTTATACATCATGATGAATGATGCTGGATTGCTGAATACCAAGATTCCGATTATTGTCGCACATGTCCTGGTGAATTTGCCGCTCGTCATTTGGTTCATGATGGCATTCTTCTACGGTGTGCCAGGTGAGATTGAGGAAAGTGCACGTATCGATGGTGCATCCGAGTTCATGATTTTTACCAAAGTGATGCTGCCGCTGGTCGTACCGGGCATTGCTGCCGTAACCATCTTATCCTTCATGGCTTCATGGAACGAATACCTGTACAGCGTAATCTTCATTCAGAGCCCTGACAGCTTCACTATTCCACTGAAACTCGCCACCCTGAACAGCGAGCAAGAGTTAACGGAGTGGGGTAAGGTTGCGGGTGGCGGTCTCGTGTCCGTACTGCCTGTACTACTCACAGCGATCTTTCTACAGAAACATCTAATTAGCGGCTTAACCGCCGGTGCAGTTAAAGAATAGGAGATGAGAGAAAATGAGAAAAAAGATGTCGTATATGCTGAGCTTGCTGTTAACAACCGCGGTACTGTTCACTGGATGTCAGTCTCAGGGGCAGGCTTCTGGACAAGGTTCTAGTCAGGGGACAGACAAGCTGGTCATTGCCGCCAGAGGTGGTTCTCATGTGGACGCGATGAATGCCGTGAAGGAGTCCTTTGAGAAGGAACACAATGTGAAGGTAGATATTATTGGACTCGAAGCGGCAGATTTGAAGCAGAAAATCTCTCTTGATGCGAAGAACAGCAAAGGTGCATATGACCTGATTATGGCCGACGATCCATGGATGCCTCAATTCAGTGAAGCAGGAATTTTCGCTAAGCTATCCGACCTTGGAATCCAAGAAGATTCCGACTTTGAAGAGTCCTCTCTTGCTCTTGGTAAGTCTCCATATGCGATAGGAGATCTATATGCCTTGCCTTTCTCAGGTAATGTGCAGTTGTTCTTCTATAACAAAGAGCTGCTTGAACGTCATAACCATGAAGTTCCAACGAATTGGACAGATGTGCTTGAGACCGCAAAAGCAATCAAAGCAGAAGATGGTTCTGCAGGCTACGTGATCCGTGGTCAACAGGGTAACCCTATCGTTTCCGACTTCTTGCCTCTGTTCTGGGCATATGGCGGACAGATCTTCGATGATAATTGGAAAGCACAGATTAACTCTGAGGCAGGCCACAAAGCGTTAGACACCTATGTTGGACTGCTTGCTGTTGGAGAAAACTATGAAAATACCGATATTGTCGGCTCCGTATCGGAAGGTCGTGCTGCAATGGCACTCGGATGGCCGTCTTGGTTCATCAAAGGCGAAACAGCTAGTGCAGATTATACTGCCATTCCATCCAAAGCTGCATCTGACGCTGAATCCGTCTCCACAGGGATGATCGGTAACTGGATGATGGGTGTAACCGCCAATTCACAAAACCCGGAGCTTGCTGCTGAGTTCTTAACGTTCATCACCAGCAGTGACACACAGAAGCAAATGGTTGAACACGGCGGCGTACCTACTCGCAAAAGTGTCTATCAGGACACAGAGCTTGCCGCAAAATATAAGCATTTCCCTGTCATGTTAGAAGCATTGCAGAACTCCGTAGCAAGACCAAGAACAGCCAAATGGTCGCAAGTTGAGGAAGCACTCGGTGCTGAATTGTCCGCAGCTATTGCTGGAACAAAGACAGTGGAGCAGGCTCTAACAGATGCCAATAAGGCAATGGATGACATTATGCAATAAAGGTTCATTCATCGGAAAGGAGTGCAATGAACTTGGCAAGTAAACGAGTCTTTCAATGGGCGATGCTGGCACCTGTAACGTTGCTGTTAATCTGCGTGACCGTATTTCCATTTATCTATACCGTGACCAACAGCTTCACGGACTATTATTATTTGGCAAGTGATGCGAAGCAGTTCATTGGATTCAGCAATTATGTCAAAATCATTCAGGACGAGCAGTTCCGTCAAGCCGTCTGGAATACGCTCAAATTCATGTTCCTGGCCGTTTCAATCGAAACGGCTCTGGGGCTTGGCATTGCCGTGCTCATCGAGAGCATGAGACGCGGACAGAAAGTATTGCGGATCACGATGCTTGCTCCGTCTTTATTACCGCCGGTTACGGTGGCTCTGATCTGGCAGATGATGCTCAGCAATCACAACGGCATCGTCAACCATCTGCTTCACTGGTTCGGTGTGGGGCCATTTAACTTCCTGATGGACATCAACATCGCCTTCAATGCCATCTTGTTCATTGATATTTGGCAATGGACACCGTTCGCCTTCCTATTGTTATATGCAGGACTACAATCCGTTCCTCGATCACAATTCGAGGCAGCCAAAGTAGACGGGGCAGGTAAGCTGCGCATCTTTTTCCACATTACACTGCCGAACATTATGCCGACCTTATTCATGGTTATTTTGCTTCGCACTATTGATACGTTCCGGTTATTCGATAAAGTCAACATTCTGACTGGTGGTGGACCAGCCAATTCAACAACGACCATTACTCAATATATCTACAAGCAGGGCGTGTACAATCTCCAGATTGGATATGGCGCGGCGGCATCGGTGATCATGGTGATGCTGGTACTGGTGTTCTCCGTGTTCTATATCAAACGTTCGATGGGAGGAACAGCATGAAATGGTTCATTGATTTCCTTAATGTTGGCTTCGGTGAAGCCACGGTTATTCGGCGGATGGAGGAACACTGCACCTACTGCCTCGTAGTAGACGGTGGAGACGTGAACCCGATGACCAATCCGCGTCGTTGTAGTCTGGAACAGTATCTTCGAGAATATGAAATTACGAAGATTGATGTGCTCGTTCTAACGCATTTTCACAGAGATCATATTGGTGGTGTACTCCCTATTCTGGGTCATGTCTCTATCGAGGAGGTCATTCTGCATCTACCTCTGCCTGGGCACGTTCAACAAAGTGCAATAAACGATTATTCCACACCAATTCTAGGCTCGTTCACGCTATATGCTGCCATTTTGAATCGCATAGATGAACTGGGTATCAAGAAGACGGAGATCGTTAAACGTCATACAATTGTTGAACAGGACATGGAGTTCCATATCCTTACGCCTAGCCAGCACAAATGGACACAGCTCAGCGAGGAATTAGATCAATTAAATTTCACCCAACTGGATCAACAGGAAGAGCGATTAACCACCATTGACCGGATGCTCAACCATGCATCATTAGCGGTACTCATCAAAAACAAAGGCGACTCCGTAGCACTGCTCACCTCGGATGTAGGATTGGATTATTGGGAGCCTTATGCCGATGAGATCGGAGCGGTTCACACCCTGCAAGCCCCGCATCATGGTGACGCGAGCCACCTGTCCGAAGATAACCTTCGGGCATGGACACCACACGCTGTCGTTATCAGCGCGGATGATCAGGGGACCTATCAGCTTCCTCATACAGCGATGGAGCCACTGATTCGCGAGCATTCGGATGCACAGCTATTTTACACGGAAGGGCTATCGACCGAGCATCGGATCATTCGAATAGACGTGATGGAAAGAACGGTAGAGCTTGTTAAGTAGAAACAGCGGGCGGCATAAAACTATAGGAGATGAGGTTTGATTCATTGAGTGGTTACCAGCACATCAAGCATGAACTGGAAATGATGATCGAGAACAAGATATGGCATGTTGGAGAAAAATTGCCTTCCGAGTATGAACTGGCTAAACATTTCAGCGTTAGCAGAGAGACCCTTCGTGCAGCAATCAAGCTATTAGAGCAAGAGGGAAAGCTGCTGGTGAGGCATGGTGTAGGTACCTTTGTCATTAAACCACTCCCGGGCATTCCTAGCCGGCTGGAGTTCTTACAGAGCATTGGTACGATGATTAAGCTGGCAGGTTTAACCGAAACGGATACGAAGGAAATGATCGGAGAGGTAACGTGCACGCAAGAATGGGCTGAGGCGCTAAATATCGAAGAAGGCTCCACAGTAATCAAGGTTGAGCGAGTTCGATATGCAGATGGGGAGGCTGTAACCTACTCCATTAATATTATGCCTAAGGAATTGGTAGGAGATGCTTTTGAACGTACGGACTTCTCGGGGTCATTATTCAAGTTTCTAGAGGATACGTGTAAGATTCAGATCGCTAGAGCAGACACGGAGCTGGTGGTTCCACCAAAGAAAGACAAGTATGTAGGACGGTTGCAGAATCATATGGAAGAGACTCCTGTGCTTCTCATGAAGCAATTGCATTATGATCAGCAAAATCGAGAAGTATTGTATTCCTTTGATTACTTAAGAAGTGATGTATTCCAGTTCTGGATTCGCAGAGAGCGCAAGTGAATGGTCATCGCAGAGGTGCGGTGCCATCTAATATAATCGCGGTCATTCTACCTCACCATAGCGGAAGTGATCGTGCGTTAATAACATAGTTATACTTGTATGCCAGCCTCCGTAACCTGTACATGAACAGGATGCGGAGGCTGGCATTGGTTCATTTTCAGTTGGCGATCTGGTGATTAGGCAATTTAATGATGTAATAATGTAATTGTTTGTATCTTCTTCGTTTATTCACCTTCTTTGTTCGCTGGTTGTTAGTTTAGATAATTTATTGCACCTTAATAATTTGGAAATGCTGATTCGTGCCGCCATTGTCTGTCCACTGGATTGCGGCTGCACCATCAGCGAGGGATTGCCCTGAGATGTCGAGCAGTTTGCCTGTGCTCCGGTTTTTCAATTTATAATATCCTCCACCAACGCTGACGAGCTGCCACTGCTGACTCGCCCAGCCTCCGTCATTCCATTGCTCAATGACAGCACCATCGGCTGTAGAACCATTCTCAACACCAATGAGTTTGCCACTGGCACGATTGATGATTTTGACATACCCACCTCCTGCATCCGTGATCTGCCACTGCTGACTTGTGCTACCTTGATCTGCACGCTGCTCCAGATCTGCACCATTATCAGATGATCCACCGATGACATTCAGCAATTTATTGCTCTTCCGACTGATGAACTGATAGGAAGCATTCGCATCCCACACGTCAGGAGCATTAACACCTGTAATCGTTCCTGCCGTTGTATCAATCGTAATGCTACTTGCCCAATTCATCGCTAGACTCGTTGTGCTTGGAAAGGATAACGGCAACCACACATATTTAGAATCCTGCACAGGGCCGCTCCAAGCACCAGCCCAACGATCACCCATATAGAGATATGACGTTCCTTGCGAACCTTCCACTGGAAGCACATAAGTGGATTGAGATCCGTAAGTGGTACTATCCCCAAAGTTACTCAGCCCGCTCCATGTACCGGTAATGCTTGTAGCTGTTGCATATTTAGCCTGATTCGGATTCCAGCCGGTTGCTCCAGACGTAATGAGGAAATACACGCCATCTTTCTTAAAAATGGCTGGTGCCTCCCGATATTGCCCAGGCCATAATGTAGTCACTAATGATTCCACACCAAGGAAATCGGGGGTGAGCTTGTATATATTCAGATCTGCATTCACACGAGTAGCTGAGATGAGATATGCTGTTCCATTATCGTTATATACGGTCATGTCTCTGGAATCATAACCAAGTGGACGGTAGCTTCCTATATACGTGTAGTTCCCATCCACTGTGCTTGAGGTGGCTACGGCTACCTTGGCTTCGCCGTAATCGATACCATTTTCTTTGTGCATCCAGAGCACGTATTTTCCTGTCGCACTATTGTAAATCACTTTGGGACGTTCAATGTTGGATATGTTCAGCTCTGTTGCCGATTGACTTGTTAGCACATCGTTACGATATTCCCAGTTTTTCAGATCCGATGAACGATAGACGGACACAGCCTTAAATGTTCCATTGGGATTGCGATTTTCTCCGAACCAATAATAAAAGCCATCTGCTTGGATCATCCCGCCGCCATGAGCATGGATCACGTCACCATTGGTATCCTTGAACTGTACCCCATTCGTTATACTGACTGGAGCTGCTGAAGCAGACGATCCCGGAACAAGGAGTGCCCCTAGCGCCTGGAAGGCTAGAATTAGAGCGAGAAGATAACATAAATGGCGTGAAAAACGACGACCTTTCTTATTCATGTGATCACTATGTTGATGATGAGCAATATGCATACAGCTACACCTCCAATGGTTTTAGTGAAGCGCTTACAAAAGAGATTAAGATGCCTCCTCTTCCTGTGCAATTCCTCAATTCAGTATGTCGTAGCTTACTCCAGATATATTGGTTCAGCACTCACCTCCTGTTTCCAATTGTATCCATATTATTCATTACTGAATAGTGAACAATTCTGCGGAACATGTACGAATGCACATTAAATTACAAAAAAAAGCATGTTAGGAACTGTAAATTTTGTAGAGGTAGCTATAGCAGTAATCGAGATGACATTGCCACTACACTGGATTCGATATTAGCGAGCTGCTCTGTAGCTGCACAACAAACGTGGTGCTAATGATCAGACCGATGCGCGATTGCACAACATGCTACACAATGCGAGCAGACATACGCTACTGCCGCTACACAGCAAAAGGACGCTTCATGCGAAGCGCCCTCTGCAAGCGTATCTTTTTTAGTGCAATCTTTTATTTTAACTAAGAATTAAAATGAATCAAAGCTCTTAATCTTCGTCATCAAAGTCTTGATCGAATGACAGCACTTTACCTGTGTTGGCATCGATATCCACATCAGCTTCACCTTGTGCCGTTCTCAACTCGATCTCATAGACATAACGACCATCGTCATGATCCAGCTCGACTTTGGTTACTTTGGCACCTGTCACTTGTTTTAATGCGATGTCGGAAGCCTGAGCTACCGTTAATTTAACCTGATTCGATGCAGACGTGCTGGATGAATTGTTGGTTACAGCACCGTTATAATCATCGTCATCATCGTCGTCATTTACCACCGCAAGAACTTTGCCTGTGTAAGCATCTAAACGAACGATAACGTCATTGCTTCCTCGTCTGTCGATCTCTACTTCATAGATAATCTGTCCATTGCGACGTTCCAGATCCACATCGTCCACTTTGCCATTGCCATCAGCTGCTTTTAGAGCTGCCGCTTTGGCTTGTGTCACCGTAAGTAATTTTCCCGTATTGCTCTGGTTCTGGGTTGTTGATTGTGAAGTAGATGTCGGTGTCGTCTGTACCGATTGTCCATTCACACTTCCACTCGCGGCTACCGCTGAGCCTCCCAATAATACGGCTGCTGATAAGCTTCCAATCCATAATTTAGTTTTGTTCATCATCATTCATCTCCTCGGTTGTGTTGTTCTCGTTCTCGTCTACAGTTATAGAATAACCTGTGCGAATGAGAGTTCAGCGAGAGACACATTAGAATTTGATGAGAAAATGAGGAGAACCCGTTAATCTTCATCCTCGTCCCATGTTACGGAACGGATTGCGCCAGAGATTGCATTCACCTGAACAATCGCTTCCCTGCCATCCTCCAGGTCAATTTCAACCAGATAATATGGATTACCGCTGTTCGTGCCACGGAGTTCAATATCATCCACTTCCCCTGGCACTCGGGCAAGTGCCTTCTGCTCAGCCTGCTTCTCGCTCAAGAATTGCGGCTTGTTGTTTTCTTGGGCTGGCTCGTTTACCGCAGGAGCATCCAATACTTTCGAAGACTGCTTCTGCCCGTTATAGGGATCAACCGTCCATTGCTCACGGCTGTTGTCCTTCATAATCAATATAGCGTTATATACCGGGCTACCTTGTTGTTCAACCAGTTCAAGTGAGTCCAATTCACCATCCGTTTGTTTCTGTAATTCGGTCTTAATTTGCTCCCGGCTCCACAAGGTTTTCTCTTCGGCTTGTGGGTTAGACTCCAGTCGTTTAATGGAATTCACCGTAGAGGTTACCGCATCAAGTTGAACGTCATATAACCCCGTTTCGGTTCGAAGCTGCATGAGATACGTCCCATCCTTCAACGTAGAGTTCACAATCTCTCCCCCAGGATATTGAGCCAGCACCGATTGCTCGGCAGCCTCTGCCGTCAACATTACACGGCCAGATTGCCACGGCTTCCACCAACTAACTGCTAATATCAACAACAGCACGAGTGCCGCCAGGCTCCACCATACCGGACGCTGGAACCTCGATTTATTTGAAAGACGATGTTCCTGTCGCTTCATTTCAGGCTGCTCCCGATATTCCTCCATGCTATTCCCTCCTTCAATATGCTCTATTTATCCGAGACGTTATCCTGTCATCAGTATATAAGAGAAGAATGAGAATTTCATGAGAGTGAGCCACGCTGTACAGAAGATGGCAAAATAATTGTAGCCGTCGTCCCAACACCCTCTGTGCTGATCAACTCAATACGTGCACCAACCGCTCCGGCAATATCCTTGGCCAAAGACAAGCCGAGACCCGATCCGCTCTCTCCGCTACCACGCGTTCTCGCCGGATCAACGCGATAGAATCGGTCAAATACTTTGGCTAGATCCGCTTCACTCATGCCGATCCCTGTGTCCACAATCTGTATCCAGCTCTCCTGATGATGTGTCTTAACATGAACTTCAATCTGTGCCTCACTATACTTTCGAGCGTTATCCAGCAAAATAAACAAGAGCTGCTTCAGCTTACTCTCATCGCTGATAGCCCATATATGTCCTGCATCGTGACAGATCACCTCACGATGGTAGGCTTCACGGAATGCTCTCGTGGAATCCTGCACGAGTCGGTTAATATCCACTCGCTCTAGTTGCACATTCCACTGCTCTGGCTGCTTCGCTAGCAATAACAGTTGCTCCGTCATCTCCCGCATACGGATCGACTCGGACAGAATAGCTTCAACGGCTTCGTCAAACACCTCAGGGCGTTCCTTCCCTCGTCGCTGGAGCAAACTCGCGTAGCTCTCAATAATGGTCAGCGGTGTTTTCAATTCATGAGAGGCATCTGAGACAAAGCGTTCTTGCCGCTCAAAGTTTGATTCCAGCAGATCCATCATGCGATTAAATGTCTGTCCCATCGTATTCAACTCATCCTTGGACTTGGCATCCAGTGAAAGACGCTTGAACTGACCACTAGACTGGATGTCTCCCATCGTACGT
Organism: Paenibacillus tundrae; assembly: GCF_036884255.1. Taxonomy (NCBI): domain Bacteria; kingdom Bacillati; phylum Bacillota; class Bacilli; order Caryophanales; family Paenibacillaceae; genus Paenibacillus; species Paenibacillus tundrae. The sequence continues at coordinate 6,245,501 of NZ_CP145605.1, forward strand.
GTCATTTGTTGGATTGGCCTAGTCATCCGGTTAGCTAGAATCCGGCTGGAGATGATGGCGGGAATCAACGCAATGATTGTCACAGCAACCAGAACAGTTCGAAGCACAGATAGACCACGCTCGGTCTCGGCAATGCTCTCGGTGACTTGCACATTCACCACTTCACCATCCGGCCAGATAACAGGTAGTGATACCCAGACATAACCGATCTCTCCAATCTGGAGGTACTCGGATCTCTTCTCACTTTCATATGTATAGGAGAGCTTGCTTAGCTGCTCTCCTGTCTCTGCCGTTACCGGTGCGGAGCTGGTGCCGTCCTCGTTTACAATCCGCAGCATGCCGTCCAGCGGCGCGTAGGCACGTAACAAGTCGTCCGGCGGAATCGATCCGGCAGACTGTCGCACTCCTTTTACAATAGACTCCGCTTCTCCTTCAATCCGCTTGATCTCGTTATTAATCGACATTCGCTCAAATACAATATACACGGACAAATTAACAGCGATTAAAAGCACAGCAAACAGTACGGAAGAATATCCGTAAATCTTACTTTTCAAACTCATAACTGTTCCTTCAGGACGTACCCGACGCCCCGAACGGTATGTATTAATGGCGGCGTGAAGCCGTTATCTACTTTCTTGCGCACATATCGGATATATACATCTACCACATTGGTATCTCCATAATAATCATATCCCCAGACCGCCTGTACAATCTGCTCCCGACTGAGTACTTGACGCTGATTCTGAAGCAAATATACAAGCAGATCGAACTCACGTGGTGTAAGTTCAATCTGTGTGCCATCCCGGGATACCTCCCGTGTACCTTCATTTAGTTTCAGTCCAGCCGCAGTAAGCCAGCCTGAAGTAAGCTCAGGGGAGCTCGCAGAAGAAACATGATTCATGTCCGGTGATGTCGATGCAGAGGTAGATGAGACAGTTGATGCTGCCGCACTTAATCGCAGTGCTGCCCGCACACGAGCAAGCAGCTCTTCAATTCGAAATGGTTTGGTAATGTAGTCATTGGCTCCGAGATCAAGCCCAGACACTTTGTCCTCTACCGAATCTTTAGCGGTAAGCATGAGGATTGGAATTCTCGCATCCTTCGCACGAATACGGCGCAGCACTTCAATCCCGCTCAGACCAGGCAACATAATATCCAGTAGGATAAGATCCCACTGCCTGTCCGCAACCATTTCGAGTCCCTCTGTTCCACTGCCCGCCTTACCTACCTGGTACCCCTCGTATTGCAGCTCCAGTTCAAGCAGGCGCGATATTTTCGGTTCATCCTCAATCACCAATACAGCTTCATTCATGCAGAGCTCCCCCTCACTTCCCACATTCCTTTTCCCGTATAATACAACATATCCACGTTCAACTAAAGAATAGTTACACTTGCCACTCCGATGACAGAATAACCTTCCGATCGCTGTTATCCCCAGATTTTTTTGATTCCCTTCTTCAAAGGGAAAATCCGGTGATAAAGGCGAGCGCTCCGCTTCTTCATGTTATTTCTGTCCTCTCCGTTCCCGTGTAAAAAATGTAGTTGAACTGATTGAACTATATTTATTTTCACTTAGCAATCCGATAACAGAACAACCTTCCGTATCGCTTTATAACGTACTTAACGCATCCTGAACGGAGTCATTCCCCGCAATCAGATCAAAAGCTCTGCGGTATGTCTTTTCTTCCTGCAAGGAAGCAGCAATGACACGAGCTACATCTTCACGCGCAATGCTTCCCGGTTTGAGATCTGTGCCAACGGCAACTTGACCTGTACCTGATTCGTTCTTCAGGCCGCCGGGGCGGATAATGGTATAATTCAGCTCACTTGCAAACAATGCACGATCCGCATAGTGCTTCGCCACGTAATACGGCTTGATCTCATCTGGCCATTTATCACGCTGATCCGCGCCATATGCACTGACCAGAATGTATCTGGAGATTCCTTGTTGCTCAGCAGCCTCCATCGTTTTCACCGCACCATCAAGGTCAATCAGCAGTGTTTTGTCTGGTCCTGTGGAGCCGCCTGATCCGGCTGTAAACACAATCGCATTCTGATCCTTCATCGCCTGAGCCAGATCATCGACGCTCCCCTCTAGGTCGCCCATTACGACACTCGCGCCGATCTCCTTCAGAGCATCTGCCTGCTCCGGTTTGCGAATCATAGCCGTGACTTGATGCTTGCCTTCCTGCACCAGCTGTTCCACCAACAGCTTACCAATCTGTCCATTTGCTCCAATCACTAATACGTTCATAATGTCACACGCTCCTTTATTCATTTATCAGTCATACGATATATCTCTAATTTAAACGAAAGTCGAAAAATTTAACCTGCTGCATACGTACCCTTATAATTTCGACGTCATTCCAGTTACACGTTATCAGTTATTCGATTGGAAGCCCACTCGACATAAACCACTTCCGGATATTACTATGTACAGTTCATTTCTAGATAATAAAAAAGATACACAAGATTCAAAATCACTTTTGCATAGCATATATTTCATGTAAAATTAGTAAGTGGATGTAATAATTTTCTAAGTATTTCTACATTCTTCAAACAGACGGGGTACATAGTTATGGTAAAAAGAAATGATCGAAAGTTAATTATGCTTATCATCTTTTCTCTAATGTTGATACTGCAACAAGGATGTTCTCTCATACCAGATGATACGACATACATTTCTTCGCAGGATTCAGTCAATCAGATTTTAAGTAATACGACGGATAACCACTCTATCATTGAGTTCAGCAGCGTTAATCAAACCGTTGAGCTTTTATTTGAAGAGTACACCTATGGGGAGCTCACGTATCAGGAGGATTTGGGTAGGTATAAGATTACGGACAATTCGGACGGTATTTCCCCCTACATGGTTATTACCGTTCTTAGCGATGTAGATCGAGGGAATGGTTATTATACGTTCTTGTATTCAAATGGAGGGATCATTTCGAAAAGGACGATATACCGTCCGTTACCTCAAAGGAAAACCGTTGCCCATAAAGGGCTCGTTAAAGTATTTGACCAGAACCTGTCTGAGAAAGAATATATTATTTCCGCTTCGGCCTATTCTGATGCATCTATTAACCTCGGCATTGTTCCTGAACAGATTGCCGATACCACAGCGTATCCCAAAGTTCACTATATTAAAATGAAGGTTCTTCCTTAAGGATTACATACTAACAAGTCAAAAAGGACGCTCCCGTAGGAGCGTCCTTTTGCATTTTAAAGATATGTTGATTAGTAAGCCAGTGCGAACAAACCATGAATGTGAGACAGGTAACGGATGTTACTTGCTTCTTTCATCATTGTTGCAGGCAGACCTTTCAGACGAGTTTGGTTGCCACCGATCATGCCGACAGCATCTTTACGTCCAAGGCTTCCCAGTGTACCTGAGAAGATTGGTGAGAAGGATTCCATTGCGCCACCTTTGAACATTACGCCCAAGTTGTGACCAATCGTCTCACCCATTTGCCAAGCGAGTTGTGCTGTTGGAGGGTAAGGACGAGCGCCTTCGCTAGGGAAGACCACTGCGCTGTCACCAGCAACGAACACATCTTTGTGGGATGTGGATTGCAGAACTTCCGTAACTTTAGCACGGCCACGATCCACTTCAATTCCGCTGTTAGCAACAACCGCGTTACCTTGAACGCCACCAGTCCATACGAGTGTGTTCGTAGGGATGGAGCTGCCGTCTTTCAACAGAACTTCGTTTTCTTTCATCTCTGTAATCGCTACGCCAACGATGAAGTTAACGCCACGTTTTTCGAGACTGGATTTCGCACGATCAACCAGCTCTGGCGGGAAACCAGCCAGGATAGAAGGACCTGCTTCAACTGTGTACAGGGAGATATCGTTGAAGTCGATGCCTTTTTCCTTACATACGCCAGGAAGAAGGTCAACGAATTCGCCGACAAGCTCGATACCAGTCAAGCCGCCGCCACCAATAACAAACGTAGCGTCTGCTTTGTTGCCGGATTGTTTGTATGCATCCAGACGTGCTTCAACGTGTGTACGAATACGGTTTGCATCACTAACAGATTTCAGCGTGAAGCTGTACTCTTGCAATCCCGGAATTCCGAAGTAAGCTGTTTCGCTACCCAGAGCAACGACAAGTGCATCGTAAGAGTATGTGGAGCCGCTAGTCATCAGAACTTTTTTCTCGTCCGGCTTGATTGTATCCACCGTATCGATTTTCAAGTTAACATTTTTGCCACGCAGCAATTTTTCCAGTGGAAGTGCAACAGCCTTTTCAGCAATGCTTCCCGCTGCAAGACGGTGCAGTTCCGTAATAATTTGGTGCGTAGGGTAACGGTTCACGACTGTAATAGTCGCTTCTTCCGGGGTCAAGTATTGACGCGCAGTCAGCGCAGTCAACAGACCGCCGTAACCTCCGCCCAAGATCAAAATTTGCTTCGACATATCCATCCTCCGTTCTACTAATCTTAACGTTGCTGTTGTTGACGCTCGTTCAGGACACTCAAGAATGATTGAGCAAAACGAAGCGTTTGTTGTACGTTTGGATCTTTAAGCATTTTGAGCATAGCGAACAAGCCAACCGAAGTTTGCTCTGTTTGCGCACGATCATTTGCTTCGATTGCAGCGGAAGCTACACCTTTAGCTTTGTCTACAACAGGCTTAGCGAATTCACCCATTGCACTCATTGTGTCGCTGATCAGAACTTTGTCTGTAGCTACGCTTTGTGCAAAGTCATAAGCTTTCGTCATTGCAGTAACCATTTCAGCCAATTTAGGCAGGTTCTCCACCAGAACGGTCAAAGACTCCTGTACCTCAGGCTTCATCAGTTGATCCAGTACATCCAAGGACTGGCGTTGGGAAACGTCGGCACCTTCTGTAACCGGCACCTCTTGTTGAGTAGGCGATTGTGACATAAGAGAAAGTCCTCCTTTACTTTGGGATAGAAGTCCGCAACTTTTCATGATGCCTGTCAAGCAGAGCCGAACCACAAATACATCAATACAACTAAATGTACCAAATTTCACACAATAGAATGAGCGAATCCCGTAAGCCGCTCTCACATGATGTATTGTATCTAGGATCTATTGCGTGCAACATGTGTTGACGCACAAAACGACAAGCAGGCCGAAACCGAACTCTATACCCCTATATTACACCTCTTACACATCAACATGAAAAAGAAATTTTTTACACTTGTGAAGATATTGTGAACATTGTAACAAAATCGATTATTTTGTCAAGGTTTACGGCCTCGTTAAGCGAGCCTTTCCTTCAGTCCAAGATCCGCATTTCTACCACATGTGGTATGAAGACGAGATCACTTATGGCCATATGTGCGATATGTACGCAACGAAGGAACAATTCATTTGTTTTTTAAAGGAAAATATTCCCAAAATCTCGTTTTTTATGCAACGAAATTGGTCACTCCCATTATTATGCGGCGAGGATGCCACCCTTATTCCCGATATGAACATCTTTATTTAGCTTGAATGTAGTATGTAGTTTGACTCTTCTGAACAAGCCATCGTTTAGAATTCCAGCAACCCGGTTAATAAGGACTACACCAGATAACGAAGGAGATGTTCGATATGAGTAATTCAACTGGCGATAAAATCAAAGCAGGCGTGAACAAAGCTAAAGGCGAAGTGAAGGATCAGATCGGTAATGCAACGAATAACAGATCCCTTCAGGCTGAAGGTAAAAAGGATAAAGCCAAAGGTGCTGTTCAGGACAAAATTGCAGATGTGAAAAAACATCACTAATACATCTGATTCCTGCAATCTAGTTCAACAGACTTAAGGAGTCATTCTCCATGGTCTTCACTAGATGGGTAACAGATATAGCATAACTCCCCTGTCCAACAATAACTAGCATCAGGTCAGTCCCGGGACAGAGGTGCAAAAAAGCCGAGGAAGGTGTGTTCATACTACCCCTTCCCTGGCTTTTTTTGTTACGGTTTTGCTATGGCGATCTCAAACGCTATAGATTGATCATCACGATTGAATCGTATAGTAACGTAGAATGAATAGCAGAAGGACGTGATATATATGGAGCAGACCAATTCACAGGTACGAACGTTATTTCTACATGACGATGGGGTTATCCCTAACCATCCTACACTCCCTGTGCTTATATACCAAGGGGTGTGGGCAGACAATCCATCCTCGGCTGAACAGAAGATGAACGATCATCACTGGGGCAATAGCTGGGTTAATGGCGTGTTTGATTATCACCACTACCACAGCAATGCGCATGAAGCCTTGGCCGTCATCAGCGGCTCCGTACAGATCATTCTAGGCGGTGAAAATGGGCAGGTCGTTACTTTGCAGGCGGGTGATGTTGTCGTACTTCCTGCTGGAACAGGGCATAAACGGCTGCAGGCCAGCCTCGATTTCCGTATCGCAGGCGCTTATCCCGCTGGCATGAATTATAATACGCGCACGGGTGATCCAAGCGAACGTCTCCAAGCTTTGCGTGAGATTCAGCAGGTTCCTATACCCGATAACGATCCGGTGTATGGATCTGATGGTCCACTGCTGAAACTATGGGGTAAACGTACAGATGCTAAACAAGACTGAAGAACTCCCGAACTCCCAAATAAACAAATTGGGTGAAGCCCCGGCTTCCTTGGATATCAAACGTAATACCCTTTAGACTAGCTGCCGGCAAATCTTATACTATAAAATCGCATTGCATGAGGCATGCCCTCCATGTCGAATCGTCCATGTAGAATAAGCTGACGTATACGGTACTCAATAAAAGTATCGCCGACAGCTTGTTCCAGATGACCCAGCACTTCACCTACAATACGAGCTGACTTAATGAATTCCCCAGGCTGTCTTGTTGACGCCACCTCGGTAAACTTCTGCAGGATGAACTCATCAATGGCGTCCTCAGAGACACTTTGGATGATCCCATCTTGCATTAAGCGCAAATGTCCAGGCTGTGCAGACAGATGCAGCCACTCTTGCTCCATTTGTCTGCGCTCCTCAGATGATAACGGTTCATCATGCTCGCAGTGATGCCACATCTTCAGTAATTTCTCGGAATTAATCTCACCTGTACCGCGTACTTCATACTGTACTTCCGGTGTATTAAACAATTGTGGATATAAATCTTTCGTTTCAATGATATAGATGGGGCTTTTCCTGTCACGCAGCAAATACATGGCATATAAGAGTCCGGTTCGCTCATGACTATTGTTGGCATACCAGATCGTAATCCGCGTCTCTTCCTCAATGGAGCTGATCACTTGGTTGATGTGAAGCAGTTCGTCTACCCCTTGAGCCGCGTACCTTCCATGTTCACTCATGTGAAATCGCTCAAGCAGCCACAGATGTCTGCGCTGCACATTTACTTTGTTCGTTAGATCCCCCAATGGTCCAATCGCATAGTAGTCATTCATCGTGAAGAACCGCCGCCCTGAACGTCCAGGAACGTTGCCCATCGCCACCTTAATACTGCCTAATGGTGAGTCTCCAAATGCGATGTGTATTTCATGCGTTTTCTGTGCTTCCAATGCCTGCTTCTCAGCCTGATCCCGGCTTCGATGTTCATCCAACTCTTTAAATATCGACTGAACTTTAACGGCAAAATCATCCGTACGATCTGCAGCTATCCCTTGACTAACTGCCATATCTGCTCGGAGGTATAACTCTCGTAACAACATACGCAGCTCATCCTCATTCATACGATGCAACTCTTGATCAAATTCAAAAGCATTCTCAATCATAAGGCTTCTCCTTTAATCGTTAGTCATTGGCAAAAAACAGTTCTCGCTGTCGTGCATCATTCTCCAGCCGTCCAAGGTTAAGAGGAGATAGACTTGCCTGTGGATGAATGAAGCTCATCATTGCTATCATCCTGGTGAGACGACGAACGGGTAAAGTGACGCTCCAACTTACGACTTGCCCATAGAGATGCGGCGACAAACAACAATACGCCACCCCAGCGAATAGGATGCTCCAAGAACTGCTCGACGTTAGAACCGATGTACGTTACACAGAAGATCATAATGGCCTTACCACAGCCAACAGCGAGCAAGAAGGATAGCAACCGCATACGGGCAATACCTGCCGCAACATTGATAATAACAAACGGCCCAACCGGAAATATGCTAAGCAAAAATACATAACTGAACGCATTCCGCCGAATCCATACCATACTGCGTTGTACTCGTGGTTTATTCGCCCATCGTTCTACGAAGGCAGATTTACCGATCTCTCTTACAAGTAGAAAGGTAACCGTACAGCCTAATACCATTCCGATCCATGAATATATAAATCCTGCCCATAGTCCATACACCGCGCCATTCACCCCAACAATAAGCAATGTGGGCAGCGGCGGTACAAATGACTTCATAAAGGTGAGCAAAATCCCTGGTAATGGGCCAAGCGAACGAAACTGCTCTAACCAATAACGTATATTTTCTTCCGTGATATAGGACATAATGTCCAAGGGTACCAAGCTCATCTGCATCCTTCCAATCTATACTGTCTTAAGTTACTTTTGGTTCGGGTACCGATTGAAGTAACACCTTTGTTCTATTCTTTTCATACAAAAATCTCTCACCTCACTACTCTCAGTATAACGTACAGATGTACTTCCCACCGTTGTTAATTTGAAGAAATATTCACAGTTCATCGTGGACATTTCATCACTCAATAAGACTTGTTGACATCACAAAGAGCACATCCGACACAAGTTCAGGTGTGCTCTACATTATACGTATCTTCAAAACGATTATAGATTGAAATTAAATAACCAACTAATCTAACTGCGCCTCTTGTAGCTGTATCTGATTCAACTCTTCCTGATGTGCTGCATTCCACTCCGGAATACCGGATCGCATGAATTCGTCCGCATCCATAGCAGCCTTCGATTGATTGCATAGATTGCAGGCACATACACAATTGAGCGGTGTCGTATGTCCACCTTTGGCTCGGGGAAGCAGATGGTCAATGGTGTCTCCATACGATCCACAGAAATAACACGTGTACTGATCACGATTCAGAATAAACCGTTTGAAATCCTTATTGCTGAATAATCTGCGGATGGTATATCGGTTGACCACCACTGCAGCCTTTTCCTTCACCAGTGTGACAGCAAGCTCCATATCAATCTCCTGATGCCAGCGGCGTCCCTTGTCCGTTTTGCCACGCATTCGGATGAGTCCCTGTCTGTTGGTTCGAAGGGAAGAAGGATCTTCCGGATCAATAGCGACCGGCTCTGCTGAATTCTGACGGCGCTGACGACGATCTGTACTTAACCCACGATTACGAGTCCCATGTGAGCTTGTCCGATGTGTCGGTATCGTCACACGAGCTGAGTCTTCATTAGGACTCTTCAGCTCCGGATTCGCTATAGTCAGCTGCTGATCCGACTGTTGGTCGGACTCTGATTTTGTTTGTCCTTTTTCCAGGAGAGCATCAGGTCGTTTCGCTTTTCTCTTCCTTCTTCTCTTCTTACGGTGTCCAGAAGAAGGTTCAGTCAATGATAAGGACTGCTTGTCCGAAATGGATTCAATCACAGGTGAAGCAGAGCTATCCTTGCTCGCTTGCACGGATACTGAACGCACAGCAGAAACTGCTGGTACAGTCACAGATGTAATAACGTCCTTCTCATTATTCGCTCGTTCGGAATGCCTTATATGTGGCATGGAGATGTTGCTGACGGCTGCCTGTACACCAGACTTCCGACAGCTTCGGCAGGCTCCTCTTCTGGCGCCAGGGCCGGCGCGTTTCCCGGTTCTGCGCCGAAATTCGGACAACGAACGCTTTTGCCCGCAATACATACATGTCTTCGTCTGCTGCGCTTCATGTTCAGTCATATGTTGCCGGAAAGGGGCCGTGCCCATCTCCATGTCGTCACCTCGGTTCCTTATGAATCCGGTTTCTTTCTATTGTATCACATCTGCTCACGAACACCCTCATGAGCTCCTGATTGATATTCCTCAGCGACGAATTCCTGCGGTTGCTCGCATTCATGAAGGATATGTTCTACGTATTCTAATATATCTTGCATCGGTCTCCCGCATTGTTGACATGTTGTCATTTATCTCACCTTGTTCCTGTTCATCAAAAAGAATTTGTAATCGTGTTCCGATGTCTCATTACCCTTCGTACGCGAAAAAGAAACATTCGTTCCCCATGCTTCAGGGCAATCTATATAACCACAACGAAAGAGTATTTACACTGGCCACTGCGATGCCAGAACAACCTTCCGATCGCTGTTACCCCCAGATTCCTTTCATTCCCTTCTCCAAAGGGGGAATCCGGGGATAAAGGCGAACGCTCCGCTTCTTCAGGTTATTTCTGTCCTCTCCGTTCTCGTGTAAACGTTTAGTTAATTTATATCATGACATACGAAAAAGCCGTTTCCTGCTCAACCCTAAGGTCGACCAAGAAACGGCTCTATATTCCTATGATGGAAAATAAATATAATTATGCGTCCAGTTGTCCTGACTTTTGCTGTGGCACAAGGCGTGGTTTGGGCTTCGGCAAATTACCGAAGAAGACCCATGCGAATGGAATGAATCTCGCTGTCAAACCTACGACAATCCACGATGCGATCAAGGCAACCCCGAACCCTCCAGCATACCAGAGGTGAAGCAGCCAAGACGTACCCGTTTGCGGAGGGAAATTCCGATAAACGAGCAAGAAGAACGGATGAATCAGATAAATGCCGAAGGACAGCGCACCCAGTCGATTAAGTGGCTTAACGATTAATGCTGGCCCTTTGCGATAGAGCAGATAAGAGATCTGGATCAGAACCAGCGCACAAGCGAAGGTATGCAGATTCCAGAAGAATTCGTACCATAGTGTGTTATAGGTTGCGATCTTCAGGCGCAGTAGATAATAAATGTACACATGCCCAAGACCAGCAAAGATCCATACAGCCCAGAGCAATACCCATGAAGCTACTCGCCCTTTGGTTGCATTGGCACGGCTAATGACAAACCACTGTTTGATCTTAGGGAAGTACACGCCGATGAAGGCACCTAGCATAAAGTACGAGAAGTAAGAGAACGCCCAGCTACCTTTGTTAGGAACTTGGAATCCATACTTATTACTCACGATGAAAGCCCACTGAATAAGTAACCCAATCAGCACGGACCACTTCACAACCGAAGGATACTTCTTGAGCAACCAGAGCACAAACGGAAATAACAGATAGAATTGCATATTGATAAAGACAAAGTACAGATGTGTGTATGCCTTACCCGTGAAGAGCTTGGTGATGAAGCTAAGGGCTGACTCTCCAAATGGGCGACCCTGATAATGGATGTAATGCAGCAATACAAAATACATCAACGAAAACAGGAAATAAGGCAGTAAAATATACACGAATCTTTTCTTGTAAAAATTACTTACTAACTTCTTATCTAGCGGACGAGAATAATAGTTATAGAACAGCACAAAGCTACTCATAAAGATAAAGGTCGGCGTACCATATTTCATAAAAATATTAATAAAATTATACAGCCAATAGTATCCTGAGCCGGTCATGTCTACGGTAGCGTATGAAGTGGAGTGCACACTTAGCACGCCGATAATAGCCATGGCACGTACCAGATTTAGCTCTGGAATCCGCTCTCTTTTGATTGTCTCACTCATGTTTAGCGTTTCTCCTTCATTTGTTCGTCGATATGTCATATATGACTTAATACAATAAACTCACTCTCTCTATTAAAAAGCATAAAACTTAATATGGGTAGTCCATTTTCTTAACATTTTCTAAATTTTCAAGCAGATTTCACATGTTTTTCATGCCCATCCATAGCAAAAAGACCGCCACAGTGCGGTCTTTAGGGTCAGATAGTATATGTATTATTATTTATGGATGACCGGGATGAAAATGGTAAACTCGGGATCAGACTCATCCGCCTTCTGAGTCATAGGGTACACTTCATAATGCGTAAGCGCACCTCCGGCTAACTGATACTCACTAGCTTCAATCCCCGCATATAACTCGTTATATGAAGCTTCGATATTCCGGCCTTTCCTGTGGTTACGCTTAGCGTAATGGCTCGAAGCAACCTCAATACGCTCCATTCCCTCGGGAATCTCCTGTGCAACACTAGGATCGACTTCAACGCCAACATAATGGGTGAACCCTGTCTCCGTCATGTGATAAGATAATCCGAGGAGTTCGTCCGGATGCAGCACATGCTGAATCTCGCCCCACCGACGTTTAAATTCCGACTGCACCGCACGAATGCCACCGGCTCCTGCCTCGGCAAAAGTCCCTTCCCACTTCATACCCACCACCACACTTGCCTCTTTATGCACTAATTCAAATACACTATTTACCTGCTCCATGAACATTCATCCTTTCACGATAATATAATTCACTTTCAGCCAGGAATTAGTAATTTACTCCACAATTATACATCAAATATAGTTGAAGTAACTGTAATTTTTGTTAAATTTCGAAATAATCTAGCGCCCTGTCAGAAGACTATAAAACCACATCACAATCCCTCTTAAAAACAAAAAACCGTAAGATCTCAAGAGATCATTACGGAGCAAAGTTTATATATTATCTATTTACCACCTGTCTTACCAAGCGTTTGCGGAAAAGCACTCCCCTGAAACATCCTTAGATAAAACTTAATTATCTTTTGGACGACTAGCTAGAATCGTTTTATAAACCTCAATGGCAGCCTGACGCGAAGCTTTCAGATCGACAATGGCATGTTCTCGCGGCTGATGGATATCTTTACTGTGCGAATCCTTCAGATCAGGCAGCCATTTGCGAATATAGTCCCCTTGAGGGTCATACTTCTCAGACTGTGTTACTGGATTATTCACCCTGAAATAGGGAGCAGCGTTCTCACCCAGCGAAGAGCACCACAACCAATTACCCCGATTCTGGATATTGTCATAATCTCGCAGCTTCCGTCTGAAATAGGCCTCGCCTAACGTAAAGGGACACTGCAGATTTTTGGTCAGAAACATCGCTGTCAGAATACGAAGCCTATTCGGCATACGCCCAGTCTCATTCAGTTCTGTCATGGCTGCATCGATAATTGGTATGCCTGTCTCCGCCTTACACCATTTCTCAAAATGCTCATCGTGTAGTGCCGAGAGATCGTATACCTTCTCATACGTAAAATAGTGACTCTCATACACCGCACGATACAAATAGAAGTCTCGGAAGCATAACTGTCTAATCCATTCGTAGGAATCCTCTGCTCGATTGGCAGCATCATACATCTTACGGATTGATATCGCACCAACAGCCACATAGGAGCTTAGATGACTGGGCTCATATGCCTCATACTCATCCCGATGATCCCCATAGTCCACTACTCGCTCTGCCAAGAAATCGTTCATCAATGGGAATGGATCTTCCACCATAGTATCTGTTAATAGATGCTCAGGCACAGACATGGATTCAGGAAACTCCATCTTGCGCTCACTTACCTTCAGATCTGCAACAGTGGTTGCTGATGGTGGGTTCGGATGCTCATTCATGAACTCGACCCAGCGCCGATGGAATGCAGCAAACACCTTATAAGGCTCAGACTTACCTGTAAACGAAGCAAAACCTGCAAGATCCATTAATAGATGATCTGTTAGAAGGGTGAACGTGACCTTCCGCTCGTCCGTAACTTTGCGTATACTACGGTCTCTCTCCATCGCATAAGGGGTCATGTCCCGATGGGCAACAACCTCATCAATACGGCCTTCCATCTGCTCTAAGATGTATTCCACGACTTCAGCCGGCTTACCGTATGCAACATGTAAATGCTGTCCTGCTTCATGGTACTGATTGCCAAGCTCTGCTGCATGTTGTAGAAAATTCACACCACTGTGCTCCTCATCACGGCCCTGACGCAGCAAAAATGGGTCATAGATAAACACATGTAGACTCTCTACTCCCTGGTCTCGCAAATAATCGAATCCCACCAGGTCATCTGTTCGCAGATCTTTACGATGTATGAACAATTTCATTGATATCCTCCTGCTGTGCCTACACTACTTCGTCGTCAGCTTATGATAAAGTTGACTCGTCTCCAACTCAGGTTGGTGACCAAGATCCTCAAATATCGTAAGTGTGAACGAGGTATACAATTTGAGTATGGCTTGTTGATCATCCATAGATGCATACACCTCCATCATAAGGCGGCAGATTTCCTCGGCATATGGCTCACGTTCTTGTAGTTGTATTAACTGCTCAATCGCTTCTTTACCCCGTCCATGATGCATATTCCACTTGGCAATATCCATTACGAGCTGCATATATTTTCGTTTAAGTTCACGCGCTTTGGCTTGAGACCACTGGTAATCATGCTCTTCAAGATAGTCTCCTCGATAGAGTGCGGCGAATTCACGTAATTGCTCTACATTCTCTTCGGTGACTTCACTATAGCTCGTTCCCTGTTCGAACTGTTCTATGTCACTTACAAGATTACCCGCAAGAAGACGATAGCGGTTCATATTGTATTCTAATTTGCCCGTCATATGCCATTCCTTCAGAAGCTTGCGAATCTGATACACCGATGTATGTAGATGAGTCAGACCCTTCTCTTGAGAGACGTCCGCCCATAACTTGTCCAGTATGACCTCTTTACTTACCCACTCACCCCGATGATGAAACAGAAAAGCAAACAGCTCCTGCGACTTCGTCGTACGCCACTTATGCTTCTTCGCTTCAGGCGCTAGGCTTCTGTAAATATCCAGATGCTTAAAGGTGAGTAACCCAGGAACATCTGTATGAGCCTGTGTATCCTTACCATCGAGCTCTACGATCTCCGCCGCGACGGCTACCTGGGAATGAGCCGCACCAAAATTTATAATTCGGTCTACTGTCTTCGCTAATCTGGCAGAGCTTAACGGCTTCAAGACGTAATCCAGGGCATGTAATTCAAATGCCTCGACGGCATGATCAGCATATGCCGTTACAAATATAATCTGAACCTGATAATCCAATTGCTGTATATATTCAGCCGCTTCCAGTCCATTCATCTCAGGCATGCCGATGTCCAGAAATACGACATCTACACGATTCTTAGCCAGAAAATCAATACCTTCACGAGCTGTCGAAAAACATTGCACAGGTGTAATCCGTCCGTCCGACAATAACAGGCGCTCCAAATGCAGCTGCGCGGGTTTCTCGTCATCGATTACAATCGCTCTCACCGTTCCTCTAACCTCCTAACTATATACAATGGACTAAAGACGACTTACACGGAACATTTTAATGCCGAACAACCTTCCAAACACTGGTTTGGTGTACATGTACATATAAAGTCCAATATATAGTTATTATTTTATATTAATTAACTATTCTAAGGGTATATAAAACCGAATAATTGACCCTTTCCCCAAATGACTCTGAATCTCTAGACCTGTGCCATACAGTGAGGTCAAGCGCCGATTAATATTTTTCAAGCCTACGCCCCCTGGCCCTTCGGTTCTTCCTGATTGAACCTGTGCTAGCCGCTCTGGCGATATGCCCACACCATCATCTTCGACCTGTACCAGGATACGCGTCCCTAGCCTAGCAATCTTCAGAGAAACCGTTCCTCCAGCCGCACGCTCCATTACACCATGGCGAATAGCATTCTCCACTAGAGGCTGGATACTTAGTGGAGGGATATAGAGATGAATGCCAGGCTCCACGTCGTAGAGAACAACCAGTCTTTCCTCGAATCGAGCCTTTTCCAAATGCACATAGGATTCAACAAGCTCCATCTCCTTGTGCAACGGAACGAGTTGATCTCTGTTCTGGAAATCAAAACTGCCTCGTAAATACTGACTTAGCTCAATCAGCAAATCAGTGGCTTTGTCCGGATCAACCGCACAAGTGGCGATAATGACATTGAGTGCATTATAGAGAAAATGCGGCTTAATCTGTGCTTGTAAGAAGGCCATCTCCGTACGAATTGCTCCTTGTACGGACACTTTCATCTCGATCAGCGTTCTGACCCGGGCGCGGAGTTCGCCTGCATCTACAGGTTTACTCAGGAAATCATTCGCTCCGGCTTGGAAACCTAGCTTAATATCCTCAGGCAAACCTCGCGCCGTCAACATCAGAATAGGTAACTCAGACAATGAACTACGCTCCCTCAATCTACGGGACAGTTCAATCCCTGACATGCCAGGCATCATCCAATCCGTTACCACCAGATCAATGCTCGGGTGTTTCTCTCGCAGCTTCAGAGCAGCGGCTCCGCTATCGGCAGCAATAACGCGATAGCGCTGCGTCGATAACAAGTTAATCAATACCTGGCGATTAACCGGATCATCATCCACAACCAGAATCGTGTGATCGGCCTCAAAAGCATGATCGTTCTCATCCAGCTCATCAACGAATCCATTGGTCTTCTCAACACTCTGGGTGGCAGCTACATATTGTGCGGCTGAGGGTTTGAAGCTCGCTCGAAGCAGGTGGGTCTGTGCGACAGGCAGTGTAAAATGGAACACTGAGCCTTCGCCGGGAACGGATTCAACCCATATCGTCCCTCCGCCTAATTCAACAAGCTTACGTGTGATACTCAGACCTAGTCCCGTACCTCCCATGACATTTTCACTTGTCCCATTCCCCTGCTCATAGGATTGAAAAATATCTTCTAGCTTATCTTCAGCGATACCTACACCCGTATCTGCAACGGAGACGGTCACTTGTTCACCCTCAACCGTCGCAAATAGGCGAATCTCACCTTGATGAGTATACTTGTATGCATTTCCCAGCAGGTTGTACAGAATCTGTCGTAAACGATCCTCATCCGCCTCCACAAGCGGCATAGCCTGTGGCCACTGCTGGAGCAACACGATCGGTTTGTCTCCGAAGGTGAAGTCAGATACCTCCACGACTGTACGTGCGATGGATTCCAGATCGACTGCTTCTCGCTTCAGTTCAATTTCACTATTTTTGAGCTTGGCAAAATCAAGAATATCGTTAATTAACAAGGAGAGGCGTTTACCTGTAGAGGTGATCATAGATAGGTTCTTGGCCTGTTTCTTTGTAACCTCACCTGCCGCACCCTCCAGCATGGATTGGGCGATATTAATAATGCCGTGTAGCGGCGTGCGCAGCTCATGAGAGGTATTAGCCATAAATTCATCTTTGAGACTATCAATAACAAGCAACCGCTCAGATAATGCCTCAACCTCACGAAAGGATTCCGCAAATCGAATGGCCGTTAGAATCATCTGTATGAAAATAAATAATAATAGCTCATACAATGCTAGAAACGATGTATCCCATGTGGTAAAGGCACCCACGGTATGCAGCACCACAACCATCATCAGGCTCATCATGCTAAGTAATGCAAAATGGCTATCATCAGCTCTCCTTTTCAACCAAAATACCATTGCTCTAAGCGAATATAGGATGACAATGAGAGAAATAAGTAACATATATGGCGTCAGACGCGAGAACACGGCTGGTGGTAACGCAAGCCCGATCACACACTGAAGAATGACCAATATGACACCGAGTCGAACAAACCATTGATGCACCGCGCCCGGAACAATAACATCGATATACCGAAGCAGATAATAATACGCAAGGGCTGCACTAAGGAATTGAATCCGCAGGATCTCGTTATTCGGAAGAAAGGGTAGAAATGTACCTAATAATTTCTCTCCATGGGTCAATGCATACATCGCACCGGCGAGACTGAACAAGCCAAGATACCGGAGTTCTCTCTCATTCTGCCTTAATCGGAATAAGAGCAAGAAGAATGCCGCAGGAAATAGAAAACCGAAGAGAGCCATAAGATCGGTTAGCCAGCTCCATTGCTGGCTATTCTGGATGCTGCGTTCATCCCCGAATAAGATTGAGGCAACAATCCCGCCGGAGGAGTAGCTATAGTTAGATACTTGAATAAGAATATCCGCACTCTCTCCATCTATCGATGTAAAACCGGTGAACGGCAGATTGAGCTGGATATCGATATCTGGATTTATCCCAGGCAGACCTTTACCCCCAATTTCTTTGCCGTCCAAAAAAATGCGATGAGCCATGCGAATATTCTGAGAGCGTATTCCATAATCGTTCTTAATGACATTAGGATTAATCTTAATGCGTACGTGATATGTACCGAATCCATGTGCTTGACCAAGTGTCTTATTCCACTGTGAGGGAACCTTCACCTGTGAATGAGGCGATAACGCCTTACGTCCAGATCGATCAGCTTCCAAATCAACGGGCGTCAACAATTGATTCGGATAGAAATCCCAGTCACCGTCAAGCGTTGCAGAACCTTTTTGGTCAAAGTCCCATTGCGTTAGATCTATGAATCCATCCTGGACGGTTGGATTGGTGCGATCGGATATTAAGGTATGTGCTACCCAACCCAGCGGAAATATCACAATGCATATAAAGCTGATCGTGAGCATAATCCAGTGTTTTTTCATCCTAAATCCTTCCGTCTCTAGAGAAGAAGTCTAAATTTGTCGTTTAACCGTTATAAATCCATAATCAAAAGCGTATTCTTTTGAAGAATCTTTATAAATCCATGTTACACGTTTCTCGTGCTGACGGAAATAGTTGGCGCATCTATTTTTGCAAAACAAAAAGCCGCAAATTCGTCTACAGGCATGCTCGCCCGCATCGAATCTGCAGCTTTCTGGCTATATTCGTGCTGTTATCCCTTAATAATTCCATAGGAATTATGGTGAATTATTGAACCTCTTGTGCAAGCTTCTGTACAATTAAGGCCCAGCCTTGCTCCATACGCTCACGTACGATGGCATGCGCTTGTCCGAATTCGGTCAATTGATCCGCATCCCAACCACTATGAATTAACGTAAATTGAGTTCCTTCAGGCTGCTCTTCTAGTTCAAATGTAAGCGTCCAGTCCTTTCCCCAACGAAAAGAAAGCTTATGCTCTGGCTTAACTTCAATCACCTTGCATGGGGATTGCCCAAAAGGTCCAGCCTCCAGTATGAATTCATGCCCCTCGGTTGCTTCCAGGTCACTAGGCATGAACCAACGTCCCATACCTTGTGCTGTGGATACGATCTCCCACACCTTGCTTACCGGCGCATGAAGCAGTACCTGCTGCCGAATATCCGGCAATGCACTTGCTGATCCCATTGCTGTCTCCTCCTTAGTAATCTCAGTACCCGCGAGAGTATTGCTCCGCAATTCCAGCCTTGTCCTTCGTAATGCCAAGTGCCAATGCTGCATGGTTTGCCCAATACGGGTCACGTAGCATACCTCTGCCTATAGCGACCAAGTCTGCATCTCCGTTACCGATAACTGCTTCGGCTAATGCATACTCATCAAGCAACCCTACCGCAATGACAGGAACGTTCAATTCCTCACGGAAACGGCGTGCAAAAGGAACCTGATAGCCAGGATAATTACCTGGTTTTCTCTGCCCTGTAGGCCCTTCACCACCTGAGCTGATGTGGAACATATCTACACCCGCCTCCTGATAGGCGCGAGACATCTCAAGGGTATGGTCTATATCATATCCACCATCAGCATATTCTACTGCCGAAATCCGCAGAATAAGCGGCATATCCGATGGCATTTCCTTTTTCACTGCACGAATCACTTCAACGCCAAACTGGGATAAGTTCTGGCCATATTTATCTTCCCGATGGTTCATCAGCTTGGAATGGAATTGATGCATCAGATATCCGTGTGCCCCATGAAGTTCAATCGCATCAACACCTGCTTGAACCGCACGGCGAACACCGTCTGCGTATTTCTGTACCATCTCTTCAACTTCTTCTGTCGTTAACGCTCTTGGCGTCTTGAAGTTCTCCCCAGGGAACGTTACAACAGAAGGTGCAACAGGCTGCTCCGCATCCTGTGCTTTTCGTCCTGCGTGAGCGATCTGGATCGCTACTTTGGAACCGTGGGCATGTATGCTATCAATCAGCTTGCGAAAAGCTGGAATGTGATCGTCTGACCATATACCGAGGTCATTATCGGTAATGCGTCCATCTGGGTCAACATCTGTCATCTCAATGACGATCAGACCCGTGCCTCCAACAGCGCGACTCACATAGTGCACCTGGTGCCATTCATTAGGGATACCATCCTTAGCATCTACGGAATACTGGCACATTGGCGCCATAACAATACGATTATTTAACTGTAATCCCTTGAACTGATAGGGAGAAAATAAAGTCTCTGACATATGGGCTACATCTCCTATTCAAATCTTCTAATATATATTGAGCCTGTTAGCTTGCGTCATTTCTATTATGAACTTTACCTACCGGAATACAAGTACGTACATTTCTGTGCCCTAGTACCCTTTTTTATACCTAACTTCTTCAAACAGATGCCAATCAGCGTATACTCTGCCAAACGTGATATTATACCAGTAGAGATTAAATCTAAAGGAGCGATTAATGGTGAAAGACATTCTAATCCAAAGATTAACCACTTATGTGCAGATGGATACACAATCTGATGAAAACAATGAAACATGCCCTTCCACTCCAGGTCAATTGGCGCTAGGCGAATTACTTGTTAAAGAGTGTCAGTCCATTGGGCTGCAGGACGTTACCATGGACGAGAACGGGTATGTGATGGCAACGCTCCCTTCCAATACAGACAAAGACGTTCCTGTGATTGGTTTCCTCGCACATCTGGATACGGCTACCGATTTTACGGGCAAAAATGTTAAACCACAGGTCATCTCCAATTATGACGGACAAGATATTACATTGAATAAAGAGCTGGATGTTGTTCTGTCCACGACTGACTTCCCAGAACTGCGTGAATACAAAGGGCACACCTTAATTACAACCGATGGCACGACACTTCTCGGTGCAGACAACAAGGCGGGCATTGCTGAGATTATGACGGCGATGGCCTACCTGATTGAGCATCCCGAGTTGAAGCATGGGAAAATCCGGGTCGCATTTACCCCTGATGAAGAAATCGGTCGTGGCCCACATAAGTTTGACGTGGCAGCATTCGGAGCAAAATACGCTTATACAGTGGATGGCGGCCCACTCGGAGAGCTGGAATATGAGAGCTTCAATGCCGCAGCAGCTAAGATTACAGTGCGGGGTACCAATGTGCATCCTGGTACAGCGAAAGGCAAAATGGTCAATTCCGCTAAGATTGCGATGGAGCTGAATCGTCGTCTGCCAGTAGAAGAAGCACCCGAGTTCACCGAAGGTTATGAAGGCTTCTACCACCTCATATCCATCGAAGGCGACGTAGAACTGACCAAAATGAGCTATATTATCCGTGACTTTGATCGCGAGAAGTTCGAGGAACGTAAAACTTACCTTCTGAATGTAACGAATGAACTCAAGGCCAAATATGGCGAGAAGAGCATTGCCATTGAGATCAACGATCAGTATTACAACATGCGCGAGAAAATTGAACCTGTGCGCCAGATTGTAGATATTGCACATGAAGCCATGACGCGCCTTGATATCGAGCCAATCATTCGTCCAATCCGGGGCGGAACAGATGGCTCCCAGCTCTCCTACATGGGTATGCCTACCCCTAATATTTTCACAGGCGGCGAGAACTATCATGGTAAATTCGAGTATGTATCGGTTGATAACATGGTAAAAGCCACTCAGGTTATTGTGGAGATCGCTCAATTGTTCGAGGATCGAGGAGAGATTTAACAGTTCAGAGATCGAACGAATAGGAATCACTTATAATGAATTAGCACCCTCATTGCATCTGGCAAGAAGGGTGCTTTTTTCTGTCACTCATACATATTTCCACCTGCAATTTCGCGCAGCTCTTCTAGATTGTTAATAACAATCTTGCGCTGCTCTTTGCGGATAATATTTCGCTCGCTCAGGTCAAGAATCACACGGTTCAGATGTCTGTAACTCGTGCCTAACATGTCCGCAAGCTCGGTCAGCTTGGAGGTCTGAATCTCTTCAGTCACCTCGTTCTCCTGCTCCATGATAGACAGCATATAACTCGCGAACCGGCTTTCGACCGGATACAACAGATTTAGGCTCGATAGGTTAGAGAACGTGTACAGCTTATGTGTCACCTGTTCAAGCATGAAATGGAGGAATTTTGCATTCTCAGCATAGGTGTTTTGCAGGTAACGATAGCTAACAGCGAGCAGCAAACTTTTGTTAACCGATTCGACTGTATTTTTCGCTTCTTTGCCGTTCACCAGTTCCAGATCGCATACAAGTGCAAGTGGGGTGCTGAAGCGAAGCAACAGAGATTTACCATTGGGTAGCGTGGTATAAATTTTGAGTTTACCCTGAACTAGAAAATATAGGCGCTCGGGTCGTTCTCCTTTGGCACAGATGATTTCCCCTTTAGAAGCCTCAAGCAGTCTGAGCTCAGCGAATGCAGATTGATCCAACACCTGGTCTAATCCATGGTCACGTGCAAGCTGACGCATCCGCTCAAAATCCATAATTTCTCTCATCCAGCCAAACCTCCTTCTCACCCTAATAACGTACAGAAACGGACATATGTCCCAAAATTGATATGCATATTTACAAATATCTTGATATAAAAACAGTTACAACTAGCACTTATATCCAGTAAATCATTTTTAATGGAAGACAATTTAGAAATAAGACTGAAAACTGTCATTATTTTATCTCAAAAAGCGTTCAGGATTACGTTCTTATATCCGATGAAAGATACAGTGTTGCGCGCGTCCGATTATATCAAATTAAATTTTAAATATGGAAAGGGTGGCTTTAAACCATGAATGTGATCGATGCTCTTACGAAAGCTATGCCTTATATTAGTCTGATTCTTAGAGAACCTGCTAGCTTGACCCTCTATGATCATGAAAAAGTCGTGGAAGTGTTTACGACGGAAAATTTTGTTGACCTTGGTTTCCGCAGAGGGATGGATCTGTTAGATGATTACAGAAACTTTGCCGTACTGAAAAATGGGCGTGAAGCTACGATCTCGAACCTGCCTATAGAAATTTATGGCCGTGAACTAGATGTTCTGAACATCCCAATCTTTGATGATCATAACAGCGTTGTGGCGGTTTTCTGCGTATCCTATGATCAGACGAACCAGAATCAGCTTGAGGATATTATACAGGAAAATCAAAATATCAATACAAATCTGGTGGATATGGTTCAGCACGTTGCGGCTCATGCTGAGGAATTGCAAGCAACCAGTGAACAAATCCTTGAGAATGCACGCCTTGCTGTGCAGAACTCCTCCCAGATTAACAAAGTCGCTGGATTCATTCGTGAGATTTCCGAACAAACGAATCTACTCGGACTTAACGCTGCGATTGAAGCAGCACGCGTGGGTGAAGCAGGCGCAGGATTCGGCGTTGTCGCTTCTGAAGTGCGTAAGCTGTCCGTGGATGCCAAACAGGCAACGACAGATATTGATGCCAGCCTGAAGGATGTTCAGCAGGTAATCAAACAGATGGAGGTTGAGGTTTCCCAGATTGCTGCTTCTTCCCAAGAACAAGCTAACCTGGTTCAATCCTTCACCGATGTCATTGAGAAGCTGAACCAGACTGGCGAACAGATGAAAACTTTGTCCGAGCAACTGATCAGCTACTCGATCTCCAAATAAACGAAAATGCACTTCCCAGGCAGAGTCATCTCTACCCCATAATAGGGAATGTGACAAACAGGGCTTCTTCATCCCTTTACGGGATTGTAGAAGCCCTGTTTATTTTAATTTATTTCCATTAGCGTGCATGGTCTAGTATCCACACAAATCACTTCGAAGCTACATTTTACGCTTTACTCTGGTTAGTCACTACTTCCGCCTCAGATTCCCAGCATTCTACTTCACCCGGGATCTGAATTCGATCACGTGTAAAGACCGGGTTATGTCCTTCAGCTTTTTGCTTCTTATAATCTTTCAGAGCGGCAAACGTAACTTTGGACAACATTAGAATTGCAATCAGGTTCACGACAACCATAAGTCCCATGAACAAGTCTGCCAGATCCCAAACCAGCTGTACTTTAGCTACTGCTCCGAACAGAACCATAGCAATAACGCTCACACGATACAGCCATAGCCATCCCTTATTGGATTTGATAAATTCAATATTCGTTTCGCCGTAATAATAGTTTCCGATAAGTGTACTGAAGGCGAATAGGAATATCATAATAGCGAGAAAACCAGAAGCCCATGATCCAATATGCACACTCAGTGCAGCCTGGGTCAATTCAATACCGCCTAAGTCAGAGCCTTGATACACACCTGATAACAAAATAATCATCGCAGTACTTGTACAGATGATCAGTGTGTCTGTCAGCACGCCAAAAGCTTGAATAAGTCCTTGCTTCACAGGGTGAGACGTATCTGCTGTGGCTGCGGCATTCGGCGCACTACCCATCCCTGCCTCATTGGAGAACAAACCACGTTTAACCCCGTTCATCAATGCCGCTCCTAGCGTACCGCCAGCTACCTGTTCAATGCCGAAGGCATTTTTGACAATGAGGACAATCATGGCAGGAAGCTGTGTGATGTTCGACAGCACAACAAACGCCGCTACACCAATATACAAGACAGCCAAAACAACAACGATGTACTCCGATGCCTTGGCTATCCGCTTCACACCGCCCATGATGATGGCTGCAAATATCACAGCCATAACAATTCCAACAGTCAACCGATCCATGCCAAATGAATTTTGGAATGCAACTGTAATCGTGTTTGACTGCACAGCGTTAAAGACAAGCCCGAAGGACAATGTAATGAGAATCGCAAAAAGAACACCCATCCAGCGCTTACCAAGCCCCCGCTCCATATAATAGGCAGGGCCGCCGCGAAATCCACCCTTGTCTTTGATTTTGTAGATCTGAGCAAGCGTACTCTCCACGAAGCTGGAGGCCGAACCAATAATGGCGATGATCCACATCCAGAATACGGCTCCAGGGCCACCAAGCGCTATAGCGATAGCTATACCTGTGATGTTTCCTGTGCCTACACGTGCGGCCATACTAATACAAAAAGCCTGGAACGGCGAGATTTTACCCGGTTCCTTGCTTCGAGGCTCAGCGAGCACCTTCACCATATCACCGATCATACGGAACTGCATGAACTTGGTTTTGGTTGTGAAATACACACCACATACGACCAACAATATAATTAATAACTTAGACCATAGAAAATCGTTGAAAATGACAACGATATCTTGTATTGTTTGCTCCATCGGCAGCGCCCCTTTTTTATTATCGTTTCGTTATATCGCTCTCAAACTGTACGACTGAACACTTCATTTCAAGCTAGATTCATGGTTCCATATGACTTGCCCGGAATGGGCTGCTTGAATCTGGATACACTTGTCGTTAAGTGCATATGGTTTGTACCATTACACATAAGCATGGTTATACTCTTATAGATGTTACCTATACTACAATCTCAACTACGGAAATCGACAAATACCTACATTGAAACATTTAATTTTTTTATAAAAAATTGAGTTTCGGCTCAAACGTTGTTACGTTACCTAACATCATCATTCAAAAAAAGAACCGTATCTGATACACTAAGCTATCTTCAATAAGGGTAGATAACGCTCAACATGGCCTGGTAACATGATGTAATGGGATTCCATGGTCTTCACATTGGGATAGGGAACGAAGTATGATAGGAATAATGATGTTCAACCAAAGGACAAGGATGACGGGATACCGTCTTCATCTATATGATGTGCCAATTACATCCCTTATAAGTGCATGTTCAAAAAGGTCGGTTTTCAGTACCGAGAAAATGGGATGAAGATAGAAATGGAGTAGCGGAGCGTAGGCAAAACTACGTGAGCAACGGACATTTCGGCTGAATCCCATATTCGATGCTGAGATGCCTTCAGGCATCCTTCGTAATCAAAAGCGGACTTTTTGAACAACCTCTAGAAGAGGGGAGGAGACTGAGAATGCGTTATTTTATTGTGGATGATGATGCGGGAGTTCGCTCTATGCTAATTGATATTATTGAAGATGAGGGGCTTGGGGAAATTGCTGGAGAAGCCGAGGACGGAATTCATATTCATGCTGATCTGTTAGAGATGCATAAGGTAGACGTCCTGCTCATTGATCTACTCATGCCGCAACGAGACGGGATACAAACCGTGCGCGCATTAGAAGGACGATTCGATGGAAAGGTCGTCATGATCTCCCAGATTGAGTCCAAAAACATGATAGGGGAAGCCTATTCTCTTGGGGTGGAATACTATGTTACGAAGCCAATTAATCGATTGGAGATTATGTCTGTTCTGCGTTTAGTCGAGGAGCGTCTGCGCATGCAACAATCGATTCAGGATATTCAGCGTACACTTCAAGGCTTGTCCCGACTGCAAACCTCAGAACGCACAGCTTCACACGCCCCTGACAAAACCATTGCAACGGCAGGACACTTCCTCCTATCCGAGATGGGGATGATTGGTGAAGCGGGCAGCAGAGACCTTCTAGATATGCTTGAATATCTGGAACAACTCGAGCCGGAAGACCAGAAGTTATCCACGTATACGCTGCCGTCGCTCAAAGATATTTTTCACAACGTGGCCCTCCGTAAGCTAGGAGCTGATGCCTCAGCCGCTGAAATAACTAAGGAAGTCAAAGCGTCGGAGCAACGCGTTCGTCGAGCAATTTTCCAAACGTTAAGCCATGTCGTTTCATTAGGACTGACGGATTACACCCATCCTAAGTTTGAGAACTACGCATCCAAATTTTTTGACTTTACGGAGATCCGCAAGAAAATGCTTGAGCTACAAAACAATGTGGAACCCTCCTTGTCCCAGACGCGCATT
Organism: Paenibacillus tundrae; assembly: GCF_036884255.1. Lineage (NCBI taxonomy): Bacteria > Bacillati > Bacillota > Bacilli > Caryophanales > Paenibacillaceae > Paenibacillus > Paenibacillus tundrae. The sequence continues at coordinate 6,272,142 of NZ_CP145605.1, forward strand.
AACACGAAGAAATTCGTCCAAGTTCTCTATCTGGAAGCCAAGCGCTTGCTACATTAGGAAGTCCAGTGCACAATAATATACGGACATGACCGAACTGGAATGATACAGCCCTTTGTTCTTACGCTGTATGTTCCAGTTTTTTTCATGCCCGCATAGGGATAATCGATTTATAGAGGTTATTCAAAAAGTCCGCTTTTGATTACGAAGGATACCTGCCAGCATCTCGGCATCGAATATAGGATGCAACGATGTTGATCTATATGTAAAAAGGTTGAATATGTTCATTGATATCGCTTGGAATTATATCATTCTCGCCCTTGTCTGACTCCGATTTAATCGATTGTATTCATTGATTAATTCATCCAAAGCCATGGACTGCCGAATGACGTCGGGATGCCCTAGCCCGCCCCCATGATGTTCGACCAACATGTGAAGGCTACGTCTGGCTTTCTCGATCCGATTAATTAAATCCAAACTCATAACCATTTGCCTAAGACCTCCTTATTTCTGTGTTATATTCTAGATTTTTCTGTCAATCTATAGTTGGTTTAACATATGGCATAAGAGCCATGGGTGTTTTGTATCTTACTCCAATTTTTGATAGTTGGAATTACCGTTAGGTTAATATTTACCCCAAACCCTTAATTTAACGCCTTTATTCCCTTCCCTACGTTACCTACCTACTCCTTCAACTGCTCTACTAACAAATGTGTCATTATTGTGTACCCCTTTAAGAAAGGCACCCCACCCGCATACAAGTTCACCCACTGGGTTAATTCCTAGTAAACAGAGGTGCGCTATACATATTTAGAGCTTATTAAACCCATTTCGTTACCTCAATTCAGCGTGACTAACCCCATTTTTTGTATACATGTGGCTAACATTTGTCTAATAACTGTCCACAACGGCCATCATAAGGTAATAAAATCCCTTTCCATAACCGATTCATTCGGGTACAATAGGGCGATGTGTGTGTCCGGACCCGGCGGATACGAACGATATAGTTTAGAGGACGGCTTATACAAGCCCATGATCCTGATATGATATTATTGGAGGCTTATCAACACCATGCAAACTGATTCACGGACACAAGTTAAAATCATAAACGCCGATCCCAGCGCAATGGGGTTATTTGGGTTGGCTATCGTTACACTTGTCGCTTCTTCCCAAAAGCTCGGCATCACCGAAGGACTTAGCTACGCTATTCCTTGGGCGATCTTTCTGGGTGCATTCGCTCAGTTGTTCGCCTGCATTCAAGACTCCAAACGCAACAATACCTTCGGTACTACTGCCTTTGGCGCATATGCCTTCTTCTGGTTTGCAATGGGAGCAAACTGGATGATCAAAATGGGTGTATTCGGCTCAACACTAGCGGAACAGACTGATGGTAAACAGCTCGGATTTGCTTTTGCCGGATATCTCGTGTTCACCCTCTTCATGACCCTGGGTGCCGTGGAAGCCAACAAAGTGCTGCTTATTATCTTTATTCTGATTGACTTCTTGTTCCTTGGTCTGACCTTTGATGCTTTCGGCATAGCTCCGCACATCTTCCATACCATCGCAGCTTATGCAGAACTTGCGATCGGAATCGTGTCATTGTATGGCACAGGTGCTTCTGTACTGAACGCTCACTTCGGACGGGAGTTCTTGCCAATCGGAGGCCCATCGGGCATTTTCAAACCTAAGGCTTAACATACCAGCAAGCCATACATGCAAGCTATCCGCATCCACGAAGAAGAAGCCCCCAAGCAATGTGCTTGAAGGCCTCTAACTTGAGAGTATCAGGTTCGTAGTGGTGCACAATAAATACACTAACCGCCCGCGCGCCGGTCCGCGCCTGGCGGTTTTTTTTGATTCACACTCTAGGTCGTGTCTGAAAACTCGCTACATTTGTATATCAAAACAACCGAAACCTATACTAGAAGTGCGACTTCTAAAAAAGTACGACCACTTCAAGAGAGAAAACAAATAGAGATACGTATTAGTGGAGGAGTACAACGCAAGCTTGCAGATAAGCAACGCCCATACTGTAAGGAGGAAACAACATGAGAGAGATCCCTAAACCTACAGAGCTAGATCAAGTGGAGAAAAAGTACGTGCGTGAGACACGTTGTTACAAGACAGCAAGGGTATTTCCGACCGACTGTAACAATCATAATACGTTATTTGGCGGCAAGCTGATGTCCTACATTGATGATATCGCATCCATTGCAGCTTCCAAACTGTGCAGAGTCAATACCGTGACCGCTTCCACCGATTCTGTCGACTTCTTGTATCCCATCAACCCAACGGATTCCGTGACACTGGAATCCTTCGCTTCTTGGACAGGACGCAGTTCCATGGAGATTTTTGTGAAGGTGATCCGCGAAGATCTGAAGACAGGTGAGAAAAAAATTGCTGCGACTGCTTTCTTGACCTTTGTAGCCCTGGACGAAAATAACCGTAAACTCATCGTTCCACGCCTGATCCCGGAGACGGAAGAAGAAATGAAACTCTATGAGACCGCTCCAGCTCGGGCGGCCATGCGGAAGCAGCGGCGGGAAGAGAGCAAGAAATTTGCTGACTTCCTGACCGTTAATTATCCTTGGGACTGATTTGAATCAGAGATTATCCGGATGATGCCGGGTAGGCAGATACCGTTCTACTATCCGGCAGCTCTCCACCCATCGAGACGCACCATTCTTGATATAAGCGATATGCCGCTCCGCTTTCCAGCACACTCTGGCACGTGTAGATACCTTCCTCGACAGACCCAACACGCTCAGCAGCATACAGACGGAATCCAGCATTTAACAGAACCTGGTTCACAAAGGCTGTATGCCCTGAACCACTTAACACCGCTTCTGCTACTTCCAACTGCTTCGCAGCCGTCCAGACCAAATCAGGCACAGGAATATCCAGTTCATATGCAGCAGGATCGATCAGCTCAAGCTTCATCTCCCCAGCTTCCACCGCGTATACCCGCGTAGGTCGGTCAATGTACAGATCCTCAGAGCCTTCCATGCCCTGCACAACATATGCTCGGCGGTAATTAAATTTGGTGAGCAGCTTCGCAATCCGATCTAGAAATGTATTATGGAACACACCAAAAATAAGATAAGGCGAGTGATTAAAATCAATTAACTTCTCTGCTGTGTTGAACACCGTGCGGAAGCCAAGCTCCTCCCGAAGCGGCCGAAGCTGCTTCAACGGAATGCACCAGTCTTCGGAGGAAACAAACATTACATTGGTACGTGAGGCTGCTCGCTTGGCATCTTCCCGATCCATTGTAGACGTATGAATTCCCGCTTCTCTTAGCAGCACCGGTAACGTTACTCCCCACTTAGGAGGCAAAGGCTCGCTCCCATGCAATGTTACTGGGACACCCGTAGCAGCTAATACAAAGGCAACCGGAAACGTCGCCATAAACGACTTCGTTCGCCCATCGTAAGGCCCTGCACAATCGAGTCCATTATGAAAAAAAGACATTCTGTCCGCAGTGTTGCGGCATGCATGAATGAAGGCTTCGAGTTCTTCAACATTCTCCATCTTCATTCGTTCAGCCATCAGAAAGGCTCCCGCCTGGGCTGGTGATACCTCCTGCTTCAGAATCTTCTCTGCAACAGCCAATGCCTCGGCATAGTTTAAATCACGTGAACCTCGTTTGCCCCGTCCCACTTCCCTGAGAATCTCAGACATATTCATAACGATCCCTCCTTCCAATTAAGACTGAAGTAACTGATGTGCCTTCACAATAGCTGTGGCGACATCGACCATCCGCTTGCGTTCATCCATAGCCTTCTTCCGTAACAGATCATAAGCCTCCGATTCGGAGATCTGCTTCAGATCACAGAGGATAGCCTTAGCCATATCGATCCACTTCCGATCCTCTAATCTGGATTGCAGCTGCTTACGTTCTTGCTCCCATTGTTTCCGTTCCATATAACGCCTGGCTGCAAAATGCAGCGTCCAATGAATCTCCGATCCAGCCATAGATGGAGTAAGTATTCCGTCAAAAGAAGTTTCTACCTCGCATGATTCTACCGAAGATGCTGCCGTATCTGGTGCACACCACCAGAGCAATGGCGCATCCGACCTTCCCTTTCCCAGGCAGTGAACCCAGTGCTCTACGTCGGCCAGAGATAGATGAAGAATGGAAGCTTCAGCTTTGCTGATCAACTTCAGCGCCTCGGTTTCGCTATCCGTCACCTGCACATGATATCCGTTCGCTGTAAGTAACTGCTCCGGTGTAAGAGGGATTGTTGCATCGGACGAGGCAGCTATCGTTGGTTGTACACGGATGACCAATAAAGATCGCATGATGGATCAATCCCTCCTATTACATCTATAACAAATCCATTAGAATCAAATGCCTGCATGATTGCTTCTTCGGATTCGTGTTACATTACCTCACAATTTGGTCGAATTACCGATCTTATTTAGACGATACTTCTCTTCGTTCATTTCAACTTCCATTACACACATGTAAACATAATTAACTTTAAATTTCAAACACTTTTTTATGTTAACTATCTTGACATGAGAAGAAGGATCTTTTATAGTTATGCCATAACAACTCCATATTTGAATCGATCACAGTTACAACGGCGTAGCTGGTTGAAACGGCAATGAAGCCTGTTTTGCAATCTCGGAGCAAGGGATGCGTGTGTACTTACGCAATCCACCGAGGCATGACAGGCTTTTTATATTTTTCTGGACATGATTGTTGTGAGCATTTTGCAGAATGGATCTAAGGGGGCTAATCATAATGAGTTCAACAAAAAAACTGGTGTTGGTCGGAAATGGTATGGCAGGTTTACGCACAATCGAACATATTCTTAAACTTGCTCCGCATGCATATGAAATTACGATCTTTGGCGCAGAGCCGCATCCGAACTACAATCGGATCATGCTATCCTCTGTGCTGGCAGGTGGAACGAGCATCGAAGATATCGTCATTAATGACTGGAACTGGTACGAGGAGAATAACATTCGTGTGTACCCTGGTGATCCGGTCGTTCAGATTGATGCTGAGCGCAAAGAGGTCGTATCGGAGTCCGGTGTTCGCGCCTCGTATGATGAGCTTATTATGGCAACTGGCTCTTCGGCATTCATCCTCCCCCTCCCCGGGGCTAATAAAGAAGGCGTCATTGGTTTCCGTGACATAAAGGATTGCGAAACCATGATGGCTGCATCACAGAAATATCGCAAAGCTGCCGTCATCGGAGGCGGATTGCTCGGCTTAGAGGCAGCTCGTGGTCTACTTAACCTTGGTATGGATGTCACTGTTATTCACATCAATGGTCACTTGATGGATCGCAACCTCGATCTACCTGCAGGCTTGATGCTTCAACGGGAGTTAGAGGAACAGGGTATGAAGTTCCTTTTGAACAAACACACCGAAGAAATCACAGGTAAGAACCGAGTGAAATCCCTGCGGTTCACGGATCAAACCGTACTAGAGACTGATCTGGTTGTTATGGCTGTCGGCATTCGTCCTCAGATCGAATTAGCTCGTCAAGCCGGGCTGGACGTTAATCGCGGTGTAATCGTAGACGACTATATGAATACCAACATTCCAGGAATCTCTGCTGTAGGTGAATGTGCAGAGCACCGCGGGATCGCTTACGGCTTGGTAGCTCCATTATATGAACAAGGCATGGTGTTAGCTAAACGCCTGGCAGGTGCGGCAACCGAAGGCTATGAAGGCTCCGTTACCTCAACGAAGCTGAAGGTGTCCGGCGTGGATGTATTCTCCGCAGGACAATTCAAGGACTCCCCTGATACACGCAGCATTCGCATTCAAGATGATGTGGATGGTGTCTACAAAAAGATGGTCATCCGCGACGGGAAACTCATTGGTGCGGTGCTGTTCGGGGATACCTCCGATGGAGCCTCACTCTTCTCCCTCATTAAAAGCGGCGAGAACATTAGCGGCCGTGAAAAAGAGATTTTGCTCGGAGTACCCTCTGGCGGCTCAGGCGCTGGCCCATCTGTAGCTGAACGCATGGCAAGCATGCCTGATGACGAGATCGTCTGTGGCTGTAACGGTGTTACCAAAGCTACCATCGGAGACGCTGTTTTGAACAAAGGCTGCAATACCCTCGGTGCAATTAAATCCTGTACAAAAGCTTCCGCTTCTTGCGGTGGATGTAAACCCATCATTGAATCTCTGCTCACGCATTATGCAGGTGATAATGTAGGCGAACAGGTCAAAGAAGGCATCTGTGGCTGTACGTCCTATGATCGGGATGAACTGGTTGCACAGATCAAGGAAATGGGACTGAAAAGTGTTAAGGAAGTCATGAACGTCCTTGGTTGGAACGAACCTGAAGGCTGCTCCAAATGTCGTCCTTCCCTCAACTATTACCTCGGTATGATCTGGCATACAGAGTATGAAGACGAGCGCGTATCCAAATTCACCAACGAGCGTTATCATGCCAATATTCAGAAGGATGGTACGTATTCCGTGATCCCACGGATCTATGGCGGAGTAACTTCTCCGGCAGAGCTGATCAAAATTGCTACGATAGCAGAGAAATACGATGTACCGATGGTGAAATTCACAGGTGGACAACGACTCGATCTCCTTGGTGTACAGAAGGAAAATCTGCCGAAGATCTGGGAAGAGCTTGATATGCCGTCCGGATTCGGTTATGGCAAGGCACTCCGTACCGTCAAAACCTGCGTAGGTAATACCTTCTGCCGCTTCGGCACCCAAGACTCCATCGAAATGGGAATTCGACTCGAGAAAAAACTCGACAAGATGGTCGCTCCAGCCAAAGTAAAACTTGCTGTATCTGGATGCCCACGGAACTGTGCAGAAGCAACCATTAAGGATCTCGGTGTTGTCGCTATCGATGGTGCATGGGAACTGCATGTTGGCGGTAATGGCGGCGTCAAAGTCCGCGCGGCTGAACTTCTCTGCACAGTGAAAACCGATGCTGAAGTCGAAGAGTGGACCTACGCTTACCTGCAATATTATAGAGAGAATGCACGTTGGAACGAGAGAACGGCGGCTTGGATTGAACGCGTAGGTCTGGATCATGTGAAGACAGCGCTGGAGGATCGTGACGTACGTCTGGCACTGGTTGAGCGGCTTGAAGCAACGCTGGGTCGCACCGTTGATCCTTGGAAAGAAATCATTGAGGATGAGAACTTACGTAAAAACTTCACACCCCTGGCGAGCGCTCAAAATGCAGCCCACTAGAATAGGAGGAACAGCGATGAATAGATTGCACATTGGACACCTTGCAGATATTGAAGAAAAGGGTGCACGTACGTTTATGGTGGAGGATACGGAGATCGCGGTCTTCAAGCTCAGCGACGGTAGCCTGCATGCGGTAGAAAATCGCTGCCCTCATAAGGGCGGCAAGTTGTCCGAAGGCATGGTATGTGGGACGTCTGTTCATTGTCCGCTCCATGACTGGAAGATTGATCTTCGTAACGGCAAAGTACATGAACCGGATGACGGTTGTCTCAATACGTATAAAACGGAGATTGACGGAGCTAGTGGTGAAATTTATATAACTATCGCAGGTTAGATCGTCACGATTTGCGGTGGCCTGACAGCAAGGAGGAGTGCACTATGGATTTTGTTAAACCCGCAGAAGTACTGCAATCAATGGTGGAAGCAGGTGAGAATAAAGCCAGGATGAATCGGATTCAGATGCTGATTCGCGGTTTTCTGGCAGGCGCTATCCTCGCCTTTGCAACAACACTTGCTTATACCGCTGTATCTCAAACTTCCGTTGGTTTGGCAGGTGCACTGATTTTCCCAGCGGGATTCGTCATCATCATTCTTCTGGGACTGGAACTTGTGACAGGCAACTTCGCCATGATTCCTTTAGCACTACTGAAACGACGACTTACATGGATGAGCATGATGCGCAATTATTGCTGGGTTATTGCCGGTCATCTCTTAGGATGTTTGTTCTACGCTGGTCTATACGGACTCACGCTTACCAAAATGGGCACAGATCTGAGCAGCCCACTCATTCAAACGTTGATTCAGACGAGTGAAACCAAAACATTGGGGTATCAGCATTTAGGTGCAGCAGGTATCGGTCTCGTTGTGATCAAAGCGATATTATGTAACTGGATGGTAACCCTCGGTGCAGTGATGGCTATGACCTCTACGTCCACCATTGGTAAAATCGTTGCGATGTGGCTGCCCATCACGATATTTTTCGCGCAAGGATTCGAGCATGCCGTTGTGAATATGTTCGTCATTCCGGCAGGTATGATGCTAGGTGCCAATGTGAGCATCGCAGATTGGTGGTTATGGAATCAGATTCCCGTGTTAGTCGGAAACCTTATTGGCGGAGCCATTTTCACAGGCTTAGGTCTGTATGCAGCACATACGTGGGGGACTTCCTCCCACTCTTCTTCCAAGCTGGCAACAATTCAGGGCGGGCGTTCAGGCTTAACAGGTACGGATTCAGCACAGAAGGTGGGGACAAGGTCATGAGTACATCATTCGTCAGTATTATCGGTGCCGGTCCTGGTGACCCTGAACTGATCACGGTAAAAGCCTTGAAACGAATTCAAACGGCAGATGTTATTCTCTATGATCGTCTCGTCAATGATCAACTACTTGCCGAGGCTCGTGAAGATGCACTGCGCATCTATTGTGGCAAAGCTCCTGGGCTACACTCGATGAGCCAAGAGATGATTGGACGGATGCTCATCACCCATGCGACGGAAGGAAAACGAGTTGTTCGTCTCAAAGGCGGGGATCCGTTCATCTTCGGACGCGGCGGTGAAGAAGCACTTGTGCTAGCACAGGCCGGTATTGCCTTTGAGGTCATTCCAGGCATCACCTCTGCTGTCGGTACATCCGCATCCACCTTGATTCCGCTGACCCACCGCGGACTAGCTTCATCCTTCGCTTGTGTCACCGGAACCGGAAGTGATGGTAACGTATCATCGGTTCGCTGGGATCTGTTGGCTCATAGCGTGGATACTCTGGTCATTTACATGGGAATTAGCCAGTTATCTGATATCCAACGGGAGCTATTGCGTCATGGCAAACACAGCTCTACACCAGCGGCGCTTGTAGAACGGGGGACTACCTCGCAGGAAAGAATCATTACGGGCACACTCGCTGAATTGCAATTGCTCGCAGTATCTGAAAGTGTGAATAATCCGGCTTTAATTATCATTGGAGAGGCTGTACGTGTGCGCGAACAATTGGTACAACTGCAACGCGCAGCTGACGCTTCTATGACTGGATAGCCATCCTCCCTTTCTCATCTCAATCTAACAGCATACGTTCGTGAATCGTCCGACCCTTCTGCCCTGGTTCAATCAGCAGACGGGTCGGTTTGATGTTGATCAACGCCGTTAACTGTTCACCCATATGATGTGCAGAATATTTAAACCCGATCTCCGCCCAGTGCATAATGACGCCAACTGTTGCCGATACAAGGTAACTCAGCATAATGTCGTAATTAATGACGTGCTCGCTATCCTCGGTGACAAGAACAAAATCCTGTGTTAAGTAGGTACGAAACATATTACATAGCCTGGAACTCATATCACTGTGCATTGTGATTAAAGCACGAAAGATGTCCTGATGTGCTTCTATATAATTAAAAACTGGCATTGTAGATGGCAGCAATGCGGTCATATCCACTTCTTTTAAATGCGCATATGGTTCTGCATACGCTTGTCCCACACCCTGCATGAAATCTTCCAAAATAAATTCAAGTAGCTCCGGCTTGCCCGGAAAATGCAAATAGAACGTACCTCGGTTGTAGTCCGCTCGCTCCGTAATGTCCCGAATCGTTACAGCGTCCGCTCCCTTTTCCAATATTAAAGAAACCGCCGCAGCGATGATAGCATCCTGCGTTCTTCGTGCTCTGCGATCCTGAGGATGTTCAATAATCAACATTCCCGCCTCCTTTGTCCATTATTGTAACCTAAATGAACACCGCTTACATCTGTGTTCGATAGCTGACATTTGCGTTGTCAATGACGATTGTCACATTCTTATGTATATCTTAACATTAAGACAGGAAGTATAGACGACAGGATGAATCATTTTTTATAGAAATGATCGCCTGAACAACATTTCACCGAAGGAGAGGATTAGATCATGAGTACATCCTACACACATACAGCCGTAATTACTGGTGCAGCCGGAGGAATTGGTAAAGAATTAGCACGCCGCCTTGCTGAGCGCAAAATCAATCTGGTGCTGGTCGATTTGAATCAAGAAGCGATTGAGCAGACCATTGCAGACCTTAATCTAGATCAAGAGCATGTCATTGCGGTAAAAGCCAACGTATCTCAAGAAGAAGACGTTAAAAATTATGTGCAAAAAGCACTTGATGCCTTTGGAAGAATCGATTACTTCGCGAATAACGCAGGTATTGAAGGGCCAACTGGCTCCATTGATGAACTGAGTGTTGAAGCACTCGACCTCGTATACAATGTCAACGTACGTGGTGTATTCCTAGGTTTGCAAAATGTCATTCCTGTGATGAAAAAACAAAAATCCGGAGCGATTCTGAACACATCCTCCCTTGCAGGCTTAATGGGAGCTCCAGGGATGTCTCCATATATTATGTCTAAACATGCTGTAGTCGGTCTTACCCGTACAGCTGCGAATGAACTGGCATCCTCCAATATCCGAGTTAATGCCGTATTGCCAGGCACAATCAACACGCGTATGATGCGTCAGATTGAAGCAAACTCTGGTAATGTGGATGACTATCAATCAGCAACAGTTTCTACCATTCCAATGGGTCGCTATGGCGAAGCAGCCGAAGTTGCTGCCGTAATGAACTTCCTCTTGTCCGAAGAAGCTTCTTATGTAACAGGCTCCCTCTACACTGTGGACGGCGGCATGGTTGGTCAATAAACCATATACAGCATTATCAATGAAATAGATAGATAAGTTGAAAGACCTGCTTCGAGATATGCTTATTGCATTCTCGTTGCAGGTCTTTCAACTGTTACCATACTTCCACAACTTAATCAATGTACCCTGCGTGGCCCTTGTCCATCAGGTAATCCATTTCAGCATCCAGGATGTTCTCCACGGTCAGCTCGTCCAGCTTCACGTCTTTGCGGCTCACAATGTAATCGGCCAGATCATCGCCATCGATATCTACATCACCTTTGGCATTCTCATGTGCCCTATTGATGTAAGCTTGCTCATGCTTCAGAACAAGCGCAATGTTCGCTTGACTCGCTTTTGTTTTATCTGCAATATATTGCATCATTTCTTGTTCATTAATTGCATTCGTCTCGGTCAATTCAGTCAGCTCCTTGGTTCATACATGCTGTTGCTATTGTAGCATAGGTTAACCCGTTACTGGCACATCTTATGCTTGGTGGTAATCTCTTTTTCAAGACATCCCTCGGCTCCGATGTATACTAAGCCCACTTCATCTCATAACCTGAAAAAAATATGCCTACTCGCCACTACGGTGACAGAACAACCTTCCGATCACTGTTACCCAATTACCTAGGTTAATCGCACGTAGAACGTTGCGCCTTCTCCAACCACGCTTCGGGCATATATCTGACCTTTATGTTGATCCACAATAGAACGTGCAATCGCAAGTCCAAGACCATGTCCACCATGTTGACGAGCACGCGAGGAATCCGTTCGATAGAAACGATCGAAGATTCGATCCAGATGCTCAGGGGCAATCCCCTCACCAGTGTTAGACACCGCAAGCACTACTTCGTTATTCTGCTTCTTCAACGTGACATTCACTGCACCCTTGGATTTAGCGTATTTCACGGCATTGTCGAGTAGGATCAGAATGACCTGCTTAATCTGTTCATTGTTGCCATGAACCATAAGCTCAGGCTCTATACTGTAGTCAAGGGAAATGCTTTTCTCAAATATCATCGCTTCCATCGTCAAAATGATCGTCTCAACGGCATCGCTCATATTAAACTTGGCATGAATCATCGTAGATCGGGAATCATCAATCTCGGTCAGATAGAGCAGACTACTCGTCAGTTTGGACATCCGCTCTGTCTCGGACTTAATGTAATGAAGCCATTTGGCTTGATGTTCGATGGTATCATCGCTATTGGCGAGTAACACATCGGCATTGGTATTGATGATCGCAAGTGGTGTTTTCAGTTCGTGAGATGCATCGGCAATGAATTGCTTCTGCTTCTCGAATGCTTCACGAACAGGCTTAATGGAACGATTCGCGAAGTAGCGGCTCAGGAAATAAATGACGATCAGCATCGCGAGCCCTACAACCGCAAACGTATAGATCAAGTTCGTAAGAATGCCCTGTTGTGCCGTTACATCAATGAACACGACCATATACCCATCACTGCTCGGATTAATTACATAAGCCCACTCGGTGCTATCCAGTGCAAATTGTCCGGTCTGACGATTCCCCCCGCTCAGCTTATCCTGATCGACCTTTCCCAGAGCCTCTTCATAAAAGGTAGCATCCATATCGAAGCGAGAATGTGTATTGGTAATCTTCCAATCATTATCTGTCTGGATCATAAACGATACGGAACGTGCAGGCGGAGAGTTAGGATCTTCGCCTAGCCCTCCTCCATTCTCCCCGAGTCCATCCGCTGGCGGTGATCCTATGCCTGACGCATTTGACGCACCCGATGTACCCGACGTACCTGAACCTGCTACACCAGAGAACCCTTCTTCGCCACGCGGCATTTTGGAAGAATTATAAGGACCGTGATAGAAATCAGATACCTTGTACAGCTCCATATTGGTCTCGCGCTGCACATTCTGATAGGTAATTGTATAGATCATTGCGAAGGCGACCAGCATCATAATTGAGATGGACACTAGGTTCACGATGAGGAATCGATTTCTGAGTTTCTTGAACATCAGGTCGTCACCTCAAGTACATAACCCACACCCCGAATGGTATTAATGCGAACCGCAGAATTCAGGAAGGTTAATTTTTTGCGCAAAAACGAGATGTACACCTCCACATTGTTATACTCCACTTCCGAATCAAAACCCCACAACTTCTCAATAATCTGCTCTTTGGAGGTAATCGCCGATTTGCGCGTAATCAGTAGCTCTAGCAGTTCGTTTTCCTTCAGATTAAGCTTCATCTCTTTGCCCTGCACCGAGAGCTTCAGTTGCACGGTATTCAGCTCAATATCTCCGAATTTGAGAGCATCCTCAGGAACAACCTCACCTTTACGTCGCAGTGCTGCCCGAATGCGGGCTAGAAGCTCTTCTGTAGCGAACGGCTTCGCAATATAATCATCCGCTCCATAATCAAGCCCAGTGACTTTATCATCAATCTCTCCCTTAGCAGTCAGCAAAATCACCGGTGTGTGGTTACCTTCCCTGCGCAATGTCTTCAGTACCGTAATTCCATCCATCTCCGGCATCATGATGTCGAGCAGCAATAGATCGTAAATGCCGCTGAGTGCATAATCAAGTCCCGATCTTCCGTCATGTACCATATCTACGGAGTAATTATTCTTCTTCAATATCTGTGATACGGCTTCTGCCAAATGAATCTCATCTTCCGCAATTAGTATTCTCATCTGTATTCATCCCTCTATATGGATTGGTTGTGAACATGTTCATCTATTATACCAATGATTATATCTGCGGAACCTTGAATCAATCTTAATTTATGTTTTGGCTCAACAGTATTATAGGAAGGCGAAAAAATGTTAACGCAATGTAAAATCATTTAAGATTCATTCAAGGTTAGCCCTCTAAGATACAGACATGAAGCAAATACGCAACGAAATAAAACATACAAACTCATGAACGAAAGGATTGAACCCACATGGCAATTGAAGTATTCAACCGATATGAGAGCAAGTATCTACTGACGGACGAACAATACGAACATTTCTACAGCGATCTGCTGAAATACATGGAACTGGACGCCTACAACAAAAAACATGAATTCTACTCCATCAGTAACCTTTACTTCGATACACCGCAAGATTCACTAATTCGCGCTAGTCTCTCCAAACCGAAATACAAGGAGAAGCTGCGGCTGAGAGCATACGGTGTACCTGAGGAGAATGCCAAAGTGTACTTAGAGATCAAAAAGAAAGTATTCGGCCTGGTCAACAAGCGCAGAACAGCACTGAAGCTGGATGAAGCCTACGAGTTCGTTCGTACTGGGCAGGCGCCGGAACTCGCTGATTACATGAACAAGCAGGTCGTTGAGGAGATCAAATACTTCCTCCGGCTGTATGATCTTGAACCGAAAGTGTATCTAGCGTATGAACGCAAAGCATTGTTTGACAAGAACAGCCGCGATCTCCGCATTACCTTTGATACCAACATTCGTAGCCGCAGATACGATCTGAAGCTGGAACAGGGAGATTACGGCGAGCCGCTTGTGAAGGACGGTCGATGGCTCATGGAAGTGAAGGCAGAGAAAACCGTTCCGATCTGGCTGTCTCAACTGTTATCCGAACACGGACTCTACCGTACTGGATTCTCCAAATACGGCAACGAATACAGACATCTGGTGAGAACAACGAACCTGAACTACCAGACAGAGCGTGTACTCGTACCAGGTACAGACTTCGAACCTGCAATGGAACAAGAACAATCAATTAGAGAAAGAGAGCGTGTCCTATATGCTTGATTCATTATTCAGCTCCGCATTAGACGATACAACACTAACCTTTAGCAGTTCCGTTATCACCATTGGACTTGCCATTATTCTGGGACTCATCATTAGTCTCACCTACATGAAGACCAATCAGAGCACATACTCACAGAGCTTCACCTTGACCATGGTTGTTCTACCAGTCATTGTCGCCATTATCATCCTGCTCATCGGCAGCAACATTGCCCGAGCGTTCAGCTTGGCGGGTGCCTTCTCTATTATCCGTTTCCGGAGCGCACCTGGTGACCCGAAAGATATCGCATACGTATTGTTCACGATGGCATCTGGTCTAGCGTGCGGAGTCGGTGCTTTTGGATACGCGGTTCTATTCACAGTTGTTCTGTGTGTACTGATGTTTGTCCTGAGTCGCTTCAACTTCGGCGGCAAGAAGAGCCAGCAGAAAACACTGAAAGTAACTATTCCCGAGAACCTAAGCTATGAAGAAGCACTGAACGAAGTGTTCCATACATTCAACGTACCTTTTGATCTGAAAAAAATCAGAACGACCGAACTTGGTAGTCTGTACGAGTTGGTATACAGCGTAACTATCCACGAAAGTGTTAGCCAGAAGGAATTCCTCGACGCGATCCGTACACGGAACGGCAACCTGGATATCTCCTTAACGATGAGCCCAACCACCGACTATTAAAACTCTATTAATTTAAATTTGAAGGGATCGATATCGTATGAAGAAGAAAGTGATAGCCGGCAGCAAACTGTGGTCTATAGCGATGATTACTGCACTCGTGACAGCATGCAGCGCCCCAGCAGCAACGAATACAACAGCCAATGCGGCAACAACAACGACAGGAACCACCAAAACCGTCTCCGTGAGTGAGCAAACTTCGGTCAAATTCGCCGACCTCGTCTCACTGGATGCAGATGATACCAATGTGATCTGGACTGAAGCGGACTCCACGATCATCAAACTGAATGGGACAACCGCAGCAGTGACTGGATCGGGAGCCAAAGCAGCAAATGGTACGGTAACCATCTCAGAAGCCGGTACTTATGTGCTTAGTGGTGAACTGACAGATGGGCAAATTGTGGTGAACGTTGCGGATAAAGGCGTCGTGCACCTCGTGTTAAACGGGGCAAAGATTCATGATAACGATAGTGCAGGGATCTACATTCAGAAGGCTGGCAAAGCCGTCATTACACTTGAAAAAGGAACGAAAAATGAAGTTTCGGATGGCAAAACCTACGTATACGCCGATGATACGACGGACGAGCCGGATGCAGCTATCTTTAGCAAAGCAGATCTGACGTTCAACGGTACAGGACAATTAACAGTGACAGGTAATTATAACGAGGGCATTACGAGTAAGGATGATCTGAAAGTTATCAGCGGCACGATCAACGTCAAGGCTGCCGATGACGGCATCAAAGGTAAAGACATGGTTGCGATTCAGGCGGGCACAATCACTGTCGATGCAGCAGGCGATGGAATTAAATCCACCAATGATACCGATACCTCTAAAGGCTTTGTGGCCATTGCGGGTGGTACCTTCAACATCGAAAGTGGTAGTGACGGTATTCAAGCTGAGACTGCCCTTGTTACGGATGGCGGCACATACAATATTGTGACTGCTGGAGGAAGTGCAAATGCACCAGCCAAAGTAGAAGAGAGACCGTTTGGCGGTGGTGGTGGCGGTGGTTTTGGTGGTGGCACACCTCCAACAGACATGGGTACACCACCTACGGATATGGGTACACCGCCGGATGGCGAGCGTCCTGCCGATATGCCGGATAATACTGGCGTCAATGCTGCAGCAGACACCAACAACACAGCTGCATCCAACTCTGCCAATATAGCAACGACGGAAACCAATGCCGATGCAGACACAGCCACCACGACAACGGAAGAAGAGTCCATCAGCGCCAAAGCACTCAAAGCTGGTACTGATCTCACGGTTAACGGTGGTACCTATACGATTGATTCCATGGATGATTCCCTGCACAGTAACAATAATGTCACTGTAAATGACGGAACATTCAGCCTGAAGTCTGGCGATGACGGAATCCATGCAGATCAAGCCCTTACCATCAATGGTGGAGAAATCACAATTGCGAACAGTTATGAAGGACTTGAGGGTGCAATCATTACATTGAATGACGGAAATGTGGATGTCACAGCATCCGATGATGGCGTTAATGCAGCTGGTGGTGAAGAGACTACAACCACCGCTACCGCTGAAGCTAGTCCAAACACGGATACAACAGCTGCAACATCAACTACCGATCAGAAGAACACGAATGCAGCACAACAAAACGGTGCACCTGGTGGTATGCCGGGTGAATCATCTGGCAACAACGAATTGCATATTAACGGCGGATCACTCACTGTGAATGCAGGCGGTGACGGGCTGGATGCGAACGGTTCGATCTACATGACAGGTGGTACTGTAATCGTCAATGGTCCAACAGACAATGGCAATGGAGCACTCGACTATGATGGCTCATTTGAGATGAGCGGTGGATATCTGATCGCAGCCGGAAGTTCAGGCATGGTACAAGGTACATCTGATGCGTCCACTCAAAATGCAATTGTCATGACATTCCCTTCCACTCAACAAGCAGGAACACTCGTTCATGTCGAAGACAGTGAAGGCAACAGCATTCTAACGTTTGCTCCAGCGAAGGATTACCAATCCGTAGTTGTTAGCTCCCCTGACCTAGAAGCAGATGGATCTTATGTCATCTACTCTGGCGGAACCTCCACAGGCACAGCCGAGGACGGACTGTACACAGATGGCACTTACAGCGGCGGAACAAAAGTCGTTGCATTCCAATCCACAAGCAATGTAACTTGGGTCAATGAATCAGGTGTCACTACAGCTCAGTCAGGCATGGGCGGTTTTGGTGGAGGTAATGGTCAAGGTGGATTTGGAGGCGGAAGAGGCCGCGGACAATCTGGCACTACTTCTGACAGCACAAGTACAAGCGATTCAGCAAAATAAACAACGAGTTATCTCACATATGAATCTGTGCGGCAACTTAACAAACAACGTATCTGTTCCAAGCTAGACATAAGGGGATGTCCGATAGGTCATATAAATATGACGAGGGACATCCCCTTTAGCGTTATTTTGATGTAATGAACCTGACACATGCTATTCGAGATCATTTTCCCGGATCTGATATCTAACGAATCACAGAGGCATTATCTCATCAATTCAGTCCATATTTCAGGTTTGTGAGACAATCCCTTCGTGTTGTTTGTTATATGGCCTTAGAACACATAGACGTACACCTTCGTACGCAATGCATCCGGGCAAGTAATCGTGCGAAGTGGCACCCTGCCTGGCAACGCAAAACAGACACTAATTACTCTCGCACCTGGCGGCAATTCACGTGTAAACTTGTCGCTCAGACGATTCATCGCTCCGGGAAACAAATAACAGATGACGCAATCAGCATGTTCGTAAGAGCTATTGTAGATATTGCCGCGGATGAACCGCAGTCTACCCTTCATGGATTGCTGTCGACCTCTGGCCTCACGGAAGCGTACACTCAGATATGCGATTCCTTGGGAGACCCACAGAGGCAAGAGAGAATTTTCGATACCCGTGAGCCGTTTACCCGGACAATACCGCACGACATCCAGGCCGAGTGTGCCCCATCCAGAGCCTGCCTCGATTACATCGCCATAACCAGGAATGCGATTTACCTCCTGAATGACAACACGTCTGACCAATCGGGATGTAGGCATCGGGGAGATTCCATTTCTCCAGCTAACGAGCACAATAGACAGAACAGCAATTAAGGTAAGCACGGCGATCAACCATGGAATGAATGGAATAATGAACATATAGCCTCATCCTTTGGGAGTTGAAGATGTTGACTGGTCTTCGTTCTTGCATTCATCATTATACTACAGTACTCGTGCATACCTGTTTAATAATATTTTTGAAAAGTTATCTTGAAAGAGACCCGTACATATTTATCATGACGAAATTATTCTTTATGAAGATGTAGTTCATAGGTTTGTTCGATGTGATGCGTTCCCCAACCCATGTTCTCTTGTTCTAGGGTTTTGACGAACCCTGCTTTTGTGTACATAGCGATGGCTGTCTTCTGATCATCCGTCGTTTCCAGAAAGACATCTCGGTATCCCTTTTCCCGGCAGTATGTGATAGCCTCTTGAATGAGCTTCTTCCCAATCCCCATCCCCCGATAATCGGGATGCAAGATAAACCAACGAATTTGGGCTCTCTCGCCCGGATGGCCGATGACCGCGATACTACCGACAATTTCATGATCCGATTCTACCAACCAGAACCGATCCTTGTCTGGGCTGTAGGTTTGCAGAAAATCATAAAACGTTTTGCAGACGTACGCTTCAAATTCGTGGTTATAGCCGCATTCCTTGGCATAGACCCAGCCGTGTAGTTGAATCAGTGCTCCGACGTCTCCCGGTTTCAGTTCGGTTCGGACATGTATCCTCCGTTCTATCGGTTCACTAGACAACTCCCTCTCAATGGCCGTCATACTTCTGGCAATGCTTCGCTGGCTCTGATCGGGCAATTCGAGGATCATATTGTGTATCTGTTCATCGGATAATGCGTCCATCCGAGCCAGTGTTTCTTTTCCAAGTTCTGAAAGATACAGCAGAGACGATCGTCCATCTTCTTTGGATTGTACACGGTAGGTTAACCCCAACTTTTCGAACCTTTTCAACATTCGGCTCAAATATCCCGGATCCAGACGAAGTTGCTCGATGAGCATGCTAGCTGTACAGTGCTCAGAATGTCCAATTTCATAGAGAACCCGTGCTTCCGATAGAGAAAAGTCGCTGTCGAGCAAGTGTTTATCCAGCAGGCCAAGTACCTTTGTGTAGAATCGGTTAAATTGGCGGATGATAGGAATGATCGATGTATGTGAATTCATGCAGGCCTCCTAAATGATATTTAGTATATTATTTGACTACGTCAACTATATACACTGTATTCAATTTAATTGACTTAGTCAAATAAATTGAACTGGGCTTGGAACCTTATCAACGCTAAGTTGCGCTCCTGAATAAGTAGAACACACGATAGGCATATAGAATAAGTCATTTCATAAGAGCGGCATGTATCCTACACAGCTATACAAAAAACCAGACAAGCATTAGTGCTTATCTGGCCTCATTGATTGCATTTTTCTATTATACGGACTTGCCCTGGGTGCTCGAACTGCACAATGAGGTCACCCTAAATCCGGTACATGAGATTTCATGTACACGCCCTTCTTATACACCGATTTGATCGTAAAATGAATGCCGAGCTTGCGATTCGTCCGATAGATCAAGGAGTTAATCTCATCGATCCCCACCGGTTCACTTTCCAATATGCTACGTTCAGGCCATACCTGACTGACAATCTGCTCACGTGTCACAAAATGGTCTAGCTGACTATAAAGTAATTTGAACAGCTGGAATTCCTTCTTCGATAGCGGAATCTCCACCTCGCCAATCTGTACCGTTTGCATATGATCGTGTACTCTAATTCCTTCACCGAGCAGGTCAGAAAGACGATATTCCCTCGTCTCCTCCAAATCATTCTCGATCCGAAGCTGTATCAGTCCATTCACTAGCGTCAGGCTGTCCCCTTCTGCAAAAGGATATCTCTCATATGGAACAAGGCGTTGTCCGTTCAGCTCCGTTCCATTTTTACTATCCAGATCCTCGACCCACAGCTGAAACTGTACATCATAATGAATACGGCAGTGCCGTTTGGAAATCATCTGATTGTACACGGACAGATCCAGTTCACTGCCTCCTGTGTAACGCCCTACCATTATGGAGCGCCCTTGCCGTACATAAGCAAATGAACCATCACTTTCCTGTCCAGGTGTACGAATGACGATTTTTGCCGTCTCCCGCATGTTATTCCCTCACCTTCAAAATTCACTCTCTCTATATATGTTCAACTAAGGAGTATTTACAGTTGCACTCCGATGACAGAACAACCTCCGATCGCTGTTATCCCCGGATTTTTTTGAATCCCTTCTCCTAAGGGGAAATCCTGGGATAAAGGCGAACGCTTCGCTTCTTCAGTTTGTTTCTGTCCTCTCCGTTCCACTGTAAATGCTGAGCGAACATATATGTTCGTTCAAATAATAATGATAACTTCATCAGATTTGTTCCATTGTTTGCATTCATGACAATTTATATAGTGTATACATGGCGTCGTTCTATGCTTTTCTCTACTATACCAGACGTTGTGCTTTTTTTCTCATGATAGACAGTCACTAGCTTACCAACAAGAGAGGTACCTAAATATGAACAAAAAGAACATTTGCATATATGTGCTACTTGCTTTTGCTTTATCCATCACACTCACGGTCCTGTCCCACATGAACGGTGAACGCGGAGAGTCCCTGAATGGCAAGCAAGCAACGACGGAAACGTCATGGATACATACGAGCATCCAGCCCTAAATACCAGCAACATACTCATGCAATAAACTTACTTTATTATAACGCGTTCACTCCCATAAACGTTTCACGATTGTCATCTCTACCGATCACTCACAACAACCAACAAGCCCCTCAGTCTGCTAGGCAGATCAAGGAGCTTATTGTTATGTTAATTAGCCGTTAGACCTCATCGTTATGTTGTTCCTTATCTGATTCAGCAGATGAATCCTGTTCATTCGGCTTATTCTCTTGAGCATGGACTTCCTCCATCTTGCTTGACACCTTTTGATACAGATATGATATACCCAGAAGTAAAATACCAAAGCTGAAATACGCGACAATCTTACTGCCTGCTGTCAGCAAACTAACATCATAGAATACCATCTTGCCCGTAGCCAGCAGGGTCAGGCCTAGACCCAGACGGCGAATCATCACATATTTTCTACGGAATCCGTATGCAATGTAGAGGATGGCAAGTATCAGGTAGATTAAGCTGAATAGCAGCCCCACATCTCCCCATTGGAACTGCACCGTCATGAAAACGGTGATTACACCTAACAGGTAGACCCCTGCAATGACAGGATACCATTCAATACTTTTGAACTGCCCACGGATCGCTGTAATTAACAGATCTCTTCCAGCGAAGAATACCCCCACATTGAAGATAATCAGTACAATAAGCCCTACGATCTCGGCAGCGGTATGTTGCTGAACATCCGGTTGCAAAGCTGGCAGATTTAACGTTACCGCTAGCGCTATACAGTAACCCACAGCATGCAGAATGTTCGTATAATAGCGTACAAATCGACCTTGTAACGGCTTCACTTTGCTCAGTCCATAAGCTAACGCAATTGTCAGCGAGGCAAATAGAATGAATTTGTAGAACAGGTATAACGGGAAGCTGTCATCCACAGCTCTGCTATACAGTTCATTCGATTCATACAGAACATAGAACCATAGGTTCACCAGCGTAATATATTGGAATCCCTGCAGGAAGCCACGCTCTACGTTGTGATAACGCAGCATTCCTGAGGATGACAACGAGCCCCGTTGGATAAATGAATAATAGAGCGTAATCGCCAGCGAACCAAGTGTGATACAGGAATACTTCAGCATAAAGTGAGACTGCATTCCCATGAGGAACATCACCAGCACATCAATATAGATAAAGGTAACGATGCAGAGCAGCACCACGCCCCATCCGGCACGTTCCACCGCTTTGAATCGCTTCAGATGGCCAAGAGTGATGAGTAGAATTCCTTCGATCAACCAACCCAAGGACAACCATTCCGCTCCAAACTGGAACGGTATAATCAGAACCGCAAAGGTTAACGAAGTAATGTAAAACAACAGAATTGTCTGTCTTTCTTGCACCATATGACGACGAACGAATCGAGCTAACCCAAAGTAGACCAGACAGAACACTAGAGCCAGCAGTCCTTGTGCATCGTCCCAGCCCTCTGCCCTGAACAGTACATAGAGCATGAGACAGCTAATACTTGTATTCATGGCGAGCAAGGCGAAGTCCCACCAGGTTAGTTTAACTCGATGTTTGAACGGATACGCCAGCGTAATGCCTAGATACAACGCAAACGTCACAATTGAATACAACATGCCTACGATATTGCTCGGCGATAACCATAACATAATGAGCATCGACGGTGTGTTGAACAAGAAGCTGATATAGTGCACAATAGGCCAACGTTTACCAAACGAGATCAGTACGATAATGCCATTTAAGAGCAGTAAATAGATCATCGCCGCATAAACGGCGCGTCCTTCCAGCCCGAAGTACCCCATGTACGAAAATAACGGTAAATAACCTCCGACGAGTCCTAGCGTACAGATCGTTTTGGATCGATACCTCAGCGACAGGACGACAGATACAGCTGATACGAGTACTGATAACCCTAGAGCCGTATACAGTCCAATGATATGTAGCAAGAAGTAACTGTAGAAAATGGATCCAAACAAGATGGATATGCCTCCACCTAACAGTCCCATGGCAAATGTCTGCCGTTTTCGACGGAACAACCACTCTCCCCCAGCGAGCATAAGCACACCTAATAAGAAAAAGGCCACACCTTTCATCTGATCACTGAACCAAGTGGAATACGAGTATCGGAATGCTGCACCCACGCCCAGAATAAGAAGCAAAATGGCCAACTTGTTGATCCAGCTTAAGCCAATCTTCATCTCCATTCGGTTTTGACGAATGCGTTGCTTAATTGTCTCCTCACTCAGCTCTTCCTCAGCCATATAATCATATCCTTGATGCATTTGCTGACGTATCGCTTCTTCCCGCTCCCACAGCGTTTGCCGTTGTCGCTCTATTCGCTCTCTTACTTCTCCAGCTAGATATGCAATACGTTCCTTGATCTCATTCTCATCTTCTTGTAGCTCTTCCGCAGCCCGGTTATAGATGGAATTAAGATTCGCTTTGGTACGATGCTCGTGAGCCTCCAGCCGATCGTGATGTACAGCCGTCTTACCTCGGAAATACGTCTCCATTTTCTCCTTCGATACACGGATCAGATTCAATTTCTCATCCAGCATCTGCTCAGACAGCGCCATCCGAAGGCGACCATTTTCTTCTTCCATCTGACGCGCCCGGATCTCCAACTGCTTCAGCTTGAGCTTATACGCCTCAGACTGCTCACGCAGTTGTTCGTTCTGTACAATTAGATCATCGGATTGGTAATCCTGAAGCAGTTCGTTATACTCCTTAACCAACTGCTTCTGTTGCTCTTGCACCTGATGAAGCCGATCCTTGAACTCCTTCATACCTTTCCTCCATTGGTCGATGTTGATTTGTTTCCCTATATTTTACTCTATTGTGATCTGAAAAAGATGTAAATGTTGAAATAACTCTGCTGCTCTCTTCCTCTTTCGCTTACGACAAAACAAAAAAGCCCAAGAAGCAATGAGCTTCTTCAGGCTTACGTTTCACACAATTTGTACTCGAATCCCATATTCGATCCTGAGATACCGTCAGGCGTCCTTCGTAATCAAAAGTGAGCCTTTTGAACAACCTCTTTTATGCCGCATCTGTCGATTCTGTTGTATCGTCTGTGCTTGGCTCTATAATTTCGGTTGCATCTGGATCAAGCCAGCTGGCAATCATCGTCCGTACATGTTGCAGATCCTCTTCCGATAGATCATAGTACCAGACACCACCACGCATCGCACCCGTACCCTGTAGCATGTAATTGCTGATCGTCGGTATGCTATCTTTCATGTACAGTGATTCTGCAAAATCAACAATAAAATCGGAATTCATATTCGTTGTAAAGTTGGAGCCAGCAATCTTGATGACATCTGGAATCTTAGTTAGGTTCTTGACCTCAAGCGCACGATTCATGAATGCACTCAGGAAAATCCGGTGACGCATCGTCCGGTTAAAATCGGAGTCTTCACGATAACGCACATATCCCAGCGCTTCCTCTCCGTTATAGATCGGTTTGTTGGCTTCGACGAACAGCTTTTCATGCGTCTTTAGCTTGTTCTCAATATTTTTCTTGATTGGCAGCTCGACACCGCCTACTGCATCTACGATATCTTTCAAACCATTAAAGTTAATGGCTGCATAGAAGTCTACTTTGTTCTCCAGCAGCTTCTCCACAGTATCCATAGCCATCTTGGCCTCGCCGTGAGCATATGCTGAATTAATTTTCGATTTTACATCCCGACCTACAATTTCCGTATAGGAGTCACGCGGAATGGACAGTAACAGTACTTTATTATCTTCTGGGCGAACGACGGAGTAGATGATCGTATCCGAACGACTTGGTTCGTTGTCGCGTTGATCGATTCCGAGCAACAACAGCGAGAATGGATCGGTATGTTCCACAACGGGTGCATCTTCATTACCCGCTGGTTTAAAGGAATCATCCAGTGTTTCCTTCACCGTATCTGAGGCGAACATTTTGAATGCGAGTATGACCAGTTGCTTTTGATAAATGAATCCAAGCCCGCCTAACAAAACAAGCACGCTCAATGTAATGATTAGGGGCTTCTTCCATCTCTTCTTCGGTTTCTTCGGCTTCCGTCTGGTTAAGTGAGCTGCACTGTTTTCCATGATTTCTCCTTTAACTCTATAAGAGCGGTTTCTAAGAATCATTTAACTATATTAATAACACCATTTCAATAGATTAGGTTATAATCGCCATGATAAGATATGGCACAGAAAGGAGCGATACATGATGGAATTTCGACATTTAGGCAACAGCGGTCTACGCGTATCCGCACTCGGTCTGGGCACCAACGCATTCGGCAAACGTGCCGACGAACCGACATCTACCCGTATTATTCATGCCGCACTGGATCAAGGGATTAACTTCATCGATACCGCTAACATCTATGCTGGCACCGAATCCGAGCGAATTATTGGACAAGCCCTTGCAGGTAAACGGGAAAACGCTGTGCTTGCTACCAAGGCCGGACTACCCCGGCACGATGGTCCTCATGGGCGGGGTTCCTCCCGCTATCATTTGCAACAAGAGCTGGAGCATAGTCTCCGTCGTCTGCGGACGGACTATATTGATCTGTACCAGATCCATACCTTCGATCCGCACACACCGCTGGATGAAACGTTGCGCACACTGGATGACATGGTATCCTCCGGCAAAGTCCGTTACATCGGGGCATCCAACTATGCCGCATGGGAGCTGATGAAAGCTCTCGGCACAAGCGAGTTGAAGGGCTACGTTCGTTATATTTCAACGCAAACGAGCTACTCTCTCGCTGACCGTACACCTGAGCTAGAATTGGTACCGCTGTGTTTGGATCAAGGTGTCGGCATTATCCCATATTTCCCGCTGGCTGGCGGTATCTTAACTGGTAAGTACGATGGAGAACAAGCTGTACCATCCGGCTCTAGGGCAGACACCGATCCATCTTTCAATCGTTTTCTGCTGGAGCACAATATTCATTTAGGACAACGAGTTAGCGAGAAAGCGGCAGAATATGGCTGTTCCCCGAGTGTATTATCCCTCGCTTGGCTACTGGCACGTCCGGCCGTTTCAACGGTTATCGTTGGAGCCACACGTACAGAACAACTGGAACACAATCTCCAGAGCCTTGATCTCAAGCTGACATCCGACATGATGGCTGAACTGGATCAGCTTAGTGATTCGTTCCGTCATAGGGAGCCTTTTGCAACCTACCGGCTAACTGAATAACCATGAATCTAAATTTGCAACCGTTCATAGTTCATCATCATTTTTCTTAAGTGATGAGATAGCTTAGCAAAATAAATAAATCCCAAAATAAATAACCTCCCGGCTGCAACGTCAGGGAGGTTTTCAATGGTTGAGTATCATTTTATGTAGGATAATCTTCTTCTCTCACTACAACATGTAGTTTAATAATGTACGAAAAAATCCAATACGTCCGTTATTCGGATTTGTTATTAATAAACTCACGTAAAATATCCATATACTCTTCCTTACGATCACTTACCAGATCAAAAAACGCCTTGTCCGCAGCCTCTACAACCTGAATCCCCTGATTGGCAAGAGCTGTGCCCTCTGGAGTTGTAGAAATGATATTTGCTCTTGTATCCGTCTTATGACGAGTACGTTGAATCAGCCCTCTCTTTTCAAGCGCACGAAGAACTTGAGATGTTACATTAACATCGACATTCGTAAATTGAGAAATTTGAACCTGAGTAACACCATTACCCTCTTCATCGCGTTCATTCAACCATAAGCATCCATGTAGAAGCACAAATTGTGGGTGTGTTAACCCAAGCGGCTCAAGAACCCGTCTCATTTCTTTACTCCACATGGTGGTAACCTGCCATAACAGGTGTCCTGGACTTTCATTTGCATTTTTAAACTGTGAACTCATCTCAATTCCTCCATCACCGATGCCTTAGAATTCTACTTCATTACATATACTAGAGAATATTACAGATTAATGGTCGCCACATGAACCCGCTTATGACGGCTATATCATGGGTTTGGACAACCATTATGTCTAGGCATTGCAGGTTAATTATTCTTATAACGATTTTGCCATCTGATCCGTTGCAACTTTGTATCTTTTTTCATGGCGGTTCAACGCGAAGGGATAAATTGCTTCACCCATTGTCCGAACCCTTGCGGATTGCGACTCTGGATCAAGACCGTTCCTTCTCCCCTAAAGCGACACACCAATCCTTCTCCGCTAGTCACACTGGACAGCCAGCCCTGTGAGGCTTTCTCAATGCGATAATTCATATAATGAGGCCATGCAACGAGATGTGCATTATCAACGATGACCTCTTCGCCTGCAGCCAGATGAATGGCATGGATTGCGCCATACGAAGACAGGAATACTGTTCCCCGACCACTGATCTCAATAATGAAGAAACCTTCTCCAGAAAAGAGACCTTTTTTGAGATTCTGCATTTTGCTGTTCACCTGAATACCTTCAGTACCCGCAAGAAATCCATCCTTCTGCACATAGAGAGAGTATGAACCGTCTAACTCGACTACTTGCACATCCCCCATGCTAGAAGGTGACAATAGAACCTCTCCTGATCCGCCTGTAGCCGTAAGCTCCTGAAAGAAGAACTTCTCCCCACTAATCATGCGTCCGAACCCTGCGAACATCCCACCTTCTGCCGAACCTCTCAGCTCAACTGTAGGTGTCATGGATACCATAGCCCCGCTCTCAGCCTTGAACCGTTCTCCGCGTTCTAGATTAACTTTGAGCATAGCAAAAGCACCTTGATGCAGAATCTCATAATTCATTGTTTCATCAGCTCCTTGTGGTCTTCAGAACCAAAATCA
Source organism: Paenibacillus tundrae (assembly GCF_036884255.1). Taxonomy (NCBI): domain Bacteria; kingdom Bacillati; phylum Bacillota; class Bacilli; order Caryophanales; family Paenibacillaceae; genus Paenibacillus; species Paenibacillus tundrae. The sequence continues at coordinate 6,299,911 of NZ_CP145605.1, forward strand.
TTCAATCCATTGTCCTCCAACATCAACGCTTTATCGCCATATTCCCTTACGATATGCTGATCGCCCCAATTGCAAAGTGCATTGAGTATCGGTTCCAAACTCCGGCCGTAATCGCTTAATTCGTACTCCACCTTCGGCGGAACCTGATTATAGACGATTCGATTCACAATGCCATCATCCTCAAGCTCTCTCAATTGCTGTGTCAGCATCTTTTGTGTAATAGCAGGCATTATGCGCTTAAGATCACTGGTACGTTTCTTCCCGTGGGTCAGATGGCATAAAATCACACATTTCCATTTACCACCGATGACCTCAAGGGTTGCTTCAACAGAAATGTTGTACTTCTTCCTCTCCATGGTATATCTCCTCCCTGACGAATTTCATGAACGGTATAGGTACCAAAAAGTACGTATGGTACTAAAAAGTACGTACTATTCATTTGATACGGAATATCTCATAATAGCATTTGCCAGTACGTAAATCCACATTCCAGGGAGTTGAGCTATATATGTTACAAAGTTCCAAACGAAGTACACTCGCGCTGCTGGCACTCGCAATCAGTGCATTTGCCATCGGCACCACTGAATTTATCAGCGTAGGTCTGTTGCCGCTTATTGCAGATGATCTCGGCATATCTGTAACCACAGCGGGATTAACCGTTACCTTATATGCACTTGGCGTGACGTTTGGAGCACCTATCCTAACCTCTCTAACGTCTACCATCTCACGCAAAACGTTGTTACTTGCAATCATGCTTGTTTTTATCGCAGGCAACACGCTTGCGGCCTTATCTAGCGGGGTTACGCTGCTGCTCATTGCTAGAATCATCACAGCCCTATCCCATGGTGTATTCATGTCGATCGGTTCAACGATTGCCGCAGATCTTGTACCTCCCAATCGTAGAGCCAGTGCGATCGCCATCATGTTCTCCGGGTTAACCATTGCGACCGTAACCGGTGTACCGCTAGGCACACTTATTGGTCAGCACTGGGGTTGGCGTGCAGCTTTTATTCTCATCGTGGTCATTGGGCTCATCGCGTTGGTTGGTAATCTGCTGCTCGTGCCCTCCACACTGGAACGCGGAACACGCACTGCCTTCCGGAACCAGCTGAAACTTGTAACCAACGGAAGATTGCTGCTTGCTTTTGTTATTACGGCCGTCGGATATGGAGGAACATTTGTTGTCTTCACCTATCTGTCTCCACTATTGCATGATATTAGCGGGTACGCGGAGCCAACGGTAGCACTCATTCTACTTGTGTACGGGATCGCCATTGCAATTGGTAATATTCTCGGAGGAAAAGCAGCCAACCGCAGTCCACTACAGGCACTTTTCTACATGTTTATGATCCAAACCGTAATTCTGGGTATACTATATTTCACAGTTCCCTTCAAAACGGCAGCATTGGTTACGATCCTAGGAATGGGTATGCTTGCTTTTATGAATGTCCCCGGATTACAGATGCATGTAGTGACACTCGCAGAGCGGTATGCACCGCAGGCAAAAGACGTAGCCTCAGCGTTTAACATCGCTGCCTTTAACGCTGGTATCGCAATAGGCGCCTATCTCGGTGGTGTAATTACGGATTCCATAGGCTTGATCCATACAACATGGGTCGGTGCCCTCATGGTACTCACTGCGGTAATCCTAACCACTTGGGCGAGAGTGCTTGACCGTAAAGAAATGCATGTACCGGCGCATAAGTAATTTCTCTCACTAAAGTCTACCAACTCTAGATACTCTTCAATCTAAGAGCTTATCATGAGTAGGGAACCGGTTTCAAAACAGTGTATAATTATATAATATACGTTGATTGCAATTTGATCTACTATGATTTGATTTTGTATCATGAACTAATAGCAATTCTACACGAAGTAACGAATTGTATACACATCAAGGAGGAATTTTCATGACAACAGCACAAAACTTACAATCGACAACAACATTGCATAACGGCGTTCACATGCCTTGGTTTGGACTCGGCGTATTCAAAGTAGAAGAAGGAGCCGAGTTAATCGCAGCGGTTAAACATGCGATTAAATATGGCTATCGCAGTATTGATACTGCTGCGGTATATGGCAATGAAGCCGGTGTAGGACAAGCCATTGCAGAAGCATTACAAGAGAACAATCTTAAGCGCGAAGACCTTTTCATCACCTCCAAAGTATGGAATGCTGACCTTGGATACGAAGAGACACTTGCCGCCTTCGATACAACGATGAACAAGCTGGGACTCGAGGTCTTGGATCTATATCTGGTTCACTGGCCAAAAGCGGGTAAATATAAAGCTGCATGGAAAGCCATCGAGGAACTCTACCAAGCAGGCCGGATTAGAGCGATCGGGGTAAGTAACTTCCAGATTCATCATCTGCAAGATCTCATGCAGGACGCTACGATCGTTCCTATGGTGAATCAAGTAGAATATCATCCTCGTCTGACACAGACGAAGCTGAAAGCCTTCTGTGAAGAACACAACATTCAACTTGAAGCATGGTCCCCGCTCATGCAAGGTCAGCTGTTGGACAACCCGGTTCTCACAGAGATTGCATCAGCAAAAGGAAAGTCGATTGCACAGATCATTTTGCGTTGGGATCTACAGAACGGTGTCGTTACTATTCCAAAATCCACTAAGGCGCATCGCATTGAAGAGAATGCTTCGATCTTTGATTTCGAGCTATCTTCTGAAGAGATGGAACGAATCAATGCGCTGAATGAAGATCAACGCGTAGGACCTGACCCGGATAACTTTAACTTCTAACTTCTATTCCGTTGAATTAAATATCGATCCAATAAGATCCACAAAGCCTCCACTCCCTTCGCCATGGCGGAAGGTATGGAGGCTTTTCGTGCGATAGCAGAACCGTTTAGTGTCATAGAATAGCTGATACGAGAGCAGCGCTCTTACGGCTATAATCTGACCCACGGATACATGCAGATAAGTATTCTAATCGCTTGGCTTTTCAATCGGGGATGAAGCACGGAAAGGTTGCCAATTATCTTCACCCGACAAAATAAGAGGTATCGTGTATTCAGCTGCTTCCTGCTCCGTTAGGAGGTCAGCCCATGGTACACGAACGCCTGCCTGTGCTTTTCCTGGCCCTGAACTGTTATACTCTGCGAATACCACGGTGCTCTCCGCATCCGTTTTGTTCCAGTTATGCCAGCCTTCCTGCTTCACATGGGCTCCAATCCAGCAGTTGAGAAAGCACACTTTTGCGTAATTACGCCAAGGCCGTCCAAGATACACCGATTCAGGAGGTGCGTTGCTCGTTAGATCACAGTCAATAAACACATAACCATACTTCACATCCTCAGGCGTGGAAGCCGCAGTAACATAGCCCTGCACTTCTCCCTGTACCTGATCTGCACCGGACACACGAATCTTAGAGAAGATCTCACAATCTTTGAATACCGCCGTCGCCGAGCCAAAAATAAAATCAACATCGCCCTCAACGTAACAGCCTTCATAGTATTGTCGTAGCTTACGCCTCTCAGCCCCATCGCGCGGCCCGCCAAAAAAGCTTCGATCTAACGGTTGCTCTGGGAGCGGCCCGGTGAAGATTGTATCCTGGTGCCCAATGAATCGGCAGTTCCGGAAGGCTGCCCGGTCTCCATCAACATATATCGCCAGAGCCTGACCAACAAGCTTACCTGGCCCCGCCGAGTTTACGAACGAGAGCCCTTCTGCGGTAAAGTCATCAGACCCAACAAACACGGTATAGGAATGAAATGTATGATACAGCTCGCCGTTCGGGAATGTCTTGAGGGCATGATCATCATACGTGATGATCGTCTGCTCGGCTCCTTCACCGATGAGGTGAACTTTAGACTTCTCAATATGCAGCTTCTCAACATACACCCCTGGTTTAATGTGAATCTCCAGCTTAGCTTCAGAATGATCAGGAATTGCATCAATCGCAGCCTGAATGGTCGAGTAATCCCCACTCCCGTCGGTTGCCACGGTATAATATATGGTGTTCTGGCTCGGATCTGTGGTTGGCAGCACACGTTTGGTCATGATAATCGCTCCATTTCCAGCGCGGCCAGTAGAAGTGGTGCTGTCCCCATGAAGGAATCACTTACTACCTGCTCAATTACGTAATAGCTGTACGACCCATCTCGATCAAGACTGAGTCCTGCCCCATGACATATGCTGTTCAGCTTCACCCCATCTGCCGTCTCTTCTACCAATCTAGATGTCAGACCTTGCCATCCTTTCTCAGCCGCTTGCTTGAACTGTGGCTCCAAATAACGCAAGCGAACACCCTTCGCAAGTGCGTACACAAACATACTGGAACCCGAAGCTTCCAAGTAGTTGCCTTTGCGGAATCCTTGATCTAACACCTGGAACCAGAGACCACTCTCCTGCTCCTGCACGCGTACCAAAGCGTTACACATCCGCTCGAAGATGCCGATAATGGTTCCCCGCTTCGGATGATGGATCGGGAAATGCTCTATACTATCCACGATGGCCATTGCATACCATCCCATCGCCCGACTCCAGAAGTGTGCGGAACACCCGGTCGTGGAGTCTGCCCACACCTGCTCCTTCGATTCATCCCATCCATGATAGAGCAGACCTGTTCGCGGATCACGTGTCTTACGTTCAACCAGCAAAATCTGATGAGCAACCTCATCCAATAATTCGGGACGATTGAACTTTTTCGCGTATTGTGCGAGAAAAGGGGAGGACATGTACAGTCCATCCAGCCACATCTGGAATGGATAGATTTTTTTGTGCCAGAAGCCACCTTCCGATGTTCTTGGCTGCCCCGCCAGTTGTGCCGCGAGTAGATGCGCCGCTTCCTCATAACGCTGATCTTCAGCATCTTCCATTAGCCGAAATAGATTCTTACCCTGATTAATCTGATCCAGGTTGTATTCTTCAAGCGAATACGTTGCGATCGAACCATCCTTTTGAATATATAGATCCATATGTCGCTTCATAAAATCGATATATTCACCTTTGCCATACTGTTCACCCGTTTGCGCCATCGCCATAAGAGTCATGCCTTGAACATAAGCCCAGCGTTCAGAAGGAAATGCATGATAACCGTCATTGTCACATTGCTCTACAATCGTCTCTGCTATTCGTTCAGACCAGGATAACTGTGTCTGTATTGGCATACACTCAACCTCCTAGGATGTGGTACGGTATTGTATATTGCAAACTCGATCCTCAAACGACCAAACGACCTGTTATTGTTATTGATGCTCAGGTCATCACGTCCGAGAAACTGCCGTTGAACTGCGGTGATTCAGCTGCGGTTGAATCACCACCGGATATTCCGTCTGCTCGCCGCGAATTAACGATACGATTAGCTCTGCCGCCTGTGCGGCCAGTTCTTCCAGCGGCGGACCAATCGTGGTGAGCGCGACTTCGGCGTACTGCATATCCGGCAGATCATCATAACCGATTAATGAGATATCCTTAGGCACGTTATAACCGGCTTCGAGAAGCGCACGCAGCGCCCCCCGAGTCACCAGGTTGTTCAGCCCGATAAACGCTGTTGGTGATTCCAATCCAAATGTATAATTTCGAATGGCAAAATATCCGTCCTCCCACGATGAGTGCGCAGGCAACACATAGTGAGGTTCAAATCCAAGACCTGTACGCTGCAACGCTTCCCGGTATCCCTCCAGCTTGATATTCTGGGAGTTTCCGATGAATCCGATTCGACTGTGTCCGAGGGATTGAAGGTGCTGCACCGCCTTGTAGATTCCTTCTTTGCGATCAATCTTAATGTAAGGCGAATTCGGAGCTTCGTCCGTACCGAGTACAAAACAAGGCATGTTCAGGGTAGCGAACTTTTTCCAGAAGGCTTCCCGATCTTCGAGTGCGTAATCCCAGAGGATACAGCCGTCCACACGTAATTGACTGAATATATCCACCCCATCATCCGCTACAACGAGGATCATCTGGTAGCCCCGTTTCTTGAGTTCCGCATGCAAATTGCCTGATATGTTGGAGAACAATGGATTGCTCAGTTCATCAAGAACAAAGCCAATGATGTTGCTTCTGCCAGTGGAGAGCTGCTGAGCCATAATGTTTTTTCGATACTGGTGCTTCTCTGCCACCGCGAGCACTTTCTGTCTCGTCGCAGGTTTGATTCGAGGATCACCGTTGAGCGCCTTGGATACTGTGCTATAGCTCACCCCTGCCAGTTTGGCAATGTCCTTAATGGTTATCAAAATCAATCAACACCTCTCATACCTTGGGAAACTTATTGCTGTGCAGCTTTGTACCGGTCATATTGCGCCTGTCTGCCGGCAATAACTTGCTCAATGTTCATTTTCTTTAATGTTTCAATATAACTATCGAACTGATCTAGACCTGTATCTCCACTAATAAATTTGAAGTTCATTTCTTCCACATACGTCGTAATATCCGGCATGGACATGCTCTCTACGCTAGCTTCATCTGGCAGAGCATACACAAACGGGAAGGGTTCACGGATATACGGTTCCATTTCCTTATCCAGCTTGGCGTGCCACTCTGCTACGACGGAATCTGCAGAATCGGTGGATTGAATATTCGGCAGATTGACCGGCCCAATACCGAGCTTCTGAATGTATTCGTTGTCTTTACCTTTATCCGTGAAGGTCTTTACGCCATTTTCTTCGGTGTATGTGTCATCCTTGATGCCCCATGTGTAGTACGTCTGTGCTTCCTCACTTACCGCATAATCTAGGAAACGGAAAGCTAGCTCTGGATTTTTGCTATCCCGGGTAATTCCGAAAATACCACTCACCGGTGTACGTCCAACATAGAATTGGTCACCATGCGGCCCTTTCAACGGCAGGATACCTTTGAAAATAGGCTCAGCTGGGTTGTAATCCTTGTACAGCGGACTGTAGACCATCGACATATACCAACTAAAATTAAACGTTGCACCCGTTAAATCCTGCGAGATCCGAGATGTTACCTGATCACTCGTTGTGCTGGCATAATCTACACCGAGCAGACCTTCCTTATAAAGCCCGTTCAGATAGGTCAGATATTCCTTATAGGCAGGCTCATAGTAACTGAAATGAACCTTGCCTTGATCATCAGCATAGAATTGGTTCGATAGATCCAAGCCAAATACCGGGCCAAATGCCATCGGAATAAATTTAGATTCCATCGACAATGGAATTTCATCCGCCTGCCCATTGCCATTTGGATCATCGGTCTTAAATTTGCGCAGCATCGCCGTGAACTCATCCAGTGTTGTTGGCTCGTTCAAGCCCAGCTTCTTCAGCCAGCGCTGATTGATCATAAATACGGGCATATAGTTTTTGGTCAGCGTTTGCTGCGGCACATAATATATTTTACCATCTGGCGTTGTTAAACTGGCTTTGACCGCAGGTGATTGTTCATATATTTTTTGGAGATTCACTCCATACTTATCGATCAACTCATTCAATGGAATAAACAATCCACTATTAATGTATTTCATAAGCTGATCCTGATCCGGCAAGTAGACGATATCTGGTAACCCAGTACCTGCTGCCAGCCGTGGATTGACTGCATCCGCATAGTTCTGGGGCGGAATCAGATCCCAATCGACCTCAACCCCTGCATTACTCTCAATTTTTTTCACAATGGCGGCGGTAGATAGATCTACGTTAGTCGTCCACGCATTCGTTCCAAGAATGGACAGCTTCGCATCAGGCTGATCGGTCACCGGTCCTGCTCCGGTGTAATTGAATGCTGGTTCTGAGCTTGTTGGGGCATTCCCTGCATCGGTTCCTGTTCCTGCACCGCCGCTACAACCTGCTAAACTGATCGCCAATATTGCTGCAATAACACTTTTTCTTCCTGCTCCTCTAATTCTCATCCGCTAATCCTCCTTGTTATGAACAACCTGGGTCATACGGTGATCAAGTAAGTAAGGCTATCCTTTCACGGCTCCGAGGGTAATCCCTTTGACGAAGTACCGTTGGATAAATGGGTAGATCGATACAATCGGTAGAATGCTGACCACAATAGATACATACCGGACTTGAAGTGTTGAGACTGCCAGCGCACCCGAAGTCATGGTGCCGCCCATCTTCTGCATCACCTCAGGTGAGGCCATGATCAATACTCGGCGTAAGAACATCTGTAAGGGCTGCATATCCTGCTTGCCGAGATATAGTAGCGCAGAGAAGAAATTGTTCCAGTGAAATACGGCGTAATACAGCGTTAGAACAGCTAATGTTGGTTTGATAATAGGCACCGCCAGGCGGTATAGCATCGTCATTTCGTTGGCACCATCGATACTTGCGCTCTCAAAAATTTCATTCGGAATGCCTTCGAATGCGGAGCGACAGATCATCACGTTAAATGTAATGACCAGCACAGGCAGCACCATGACCCAGCGTGTATTGTACAATCCGAGAGATGTAATCAACATGTAGACGGGAATGAGTCCACCCGAGAAATACATGGTGAAGGCGATGAAAAAGTTCAACTTTCTACGCAGGAAAAATTGCTGTCTGGATAACGGGAATGCCGCTAGACAGGTCGCTACAATATTGAGCAGCGTACCTACGACGGTGTACCACAGAGTATTGTAAAAAGAGACCCATAACTCGCTATATTGCAGCACCATTTTATAACCCGATAGCGTAAAACCTACTGGCCACAAGACCACTTGTTGTTTGTCGATGGCTTCCACCGAACTGAATGAAATACTAACAACGTACAGGAAAGGATATAAGGTAACCGCGACTGCCAAGATGGTCAGCAAATAGATAAATGCGTAGAATAACCGGTCACTTCTCGATTTTTGCATATCAGATCTCCTTTGGGGGGAATGGTCTTACCAGAGTGACATCTTGGTCAATCGCCGAGTCATTGAATTGGCTGCAAATACAAGTACAAACGTGATGATCGAGTTAAACAGACCCACGGCTGTTGCAAAACCGTAATTCTGCCCTTCAATCCCCATCCGGTATACGTAAGTGGATAATACATCGGCCGTCTCGTAGGTAGCTCCGTTATAGAGCAGATATACTTTCTCGAAGCCTACACTCATAATTCCACCTAGCGATAGAAGCAGCAGAATGACAATCGTTGGTTTGATGCTCGGAAGAGTCAAATGCCACAGCTCTTGGAATTTGTTGACTCCATCAATCTTGCCGGAATCGTACATCTCAGGATCTATGCCCATAATCGCAGCAATGTAGATAATGGAGCTGAAGCCGAAGCTCTGCCATATATCCGAGCTGGTGAAAATCGTACGGAACCACCCGGCGTCCATCATGAAGTTCACTTTTTCCATACCAAGCTTGGCGATCAGGGTATTGACGATTCCGTCTGTAGGGGACAGAAAATTGATAATCATCCCGGCAACAACGACGGTGGAGATAAAGTGCGGAAGATACGTTACGGTCTGGGCAAATCGCTTGAAGGTTCGATTCTTGATCTCAACAATGCAGACAGCGAACAGGATGGGGATGGAGAATCCGAACAGGAGTGGCAGGAAGGCGAGCAGAAACGTGTTGCGCAGCAGCCTCCAGAAATAGATGGAGTTCACAAACTGATCAAACCACCTTAAGCCAACCCACTCTCCACTGAACATTCCCTGACCGGGAATGAAATTCCGAAAGGCGAGCAAAATGCCCGGCATGGGGACGTACATGAAAATAACGTAATACAGAAAGATTGGAGAGAACATAAGCAGCAAATACTTATCCCGTTTGACTAGGCTGAACAACGTGGACATCCGTTTTTTCACCTTGAATCATTCCCCCTCAGATAAAATTACAACGTTTGAATTTTTGGATAGAATTAAATCTTTTTTCCATAATCACACCTACTCAGCAAATTCATTATAGTTAATAAACATGATTAAATTAGCATAAATTGCTATTTAGTCTGATGATGTGAAGCTGAGTTAGTAATCTTCGCCCATAATTACAACGTTGTAATTTTAACTTAAATGTATACGCTTACATAAACTTTTAATCATCTTAGCAAAGTCTAACATGTTTGGCAACAACAAAAATCAGTGTCCGGCTGTAACTTTCTTGAATACAGTCTCGCATACGCGAGACTGCCCATGATAATTTAGACCTGATTCCGATATTCCATCGGTGTCATAACATATACTCGCTGAAAAGCTCTATACAACTGGCTGACGCTGGAGAATCCCAGCTCATAACTGATTGTCGTTACTGAATCAGTCGTAAGGCGGAGCCTTCTGGACGCTTCTTCTACCCGCAAATTCAGCAAATATTGATAAGGTGTTGATCCCGTGAGAGCCTTGAAAGAACGCATAAAATGATACCGGCTCTGATGCGCAACCACCGCCATCGAATCAATATCCATTGGGCCTGTGTAGGCACTGTGAATGTAATCAAGCACTCGGCGGAGATGAGGATCAATGAATGTACCGGTATCTACCGTTTCTATTTCATTTTCCTGCCCCATCAACATACGTCTTAGATATGTCTCAATCGCTAGTTCTGTTTCCTGTACTCGCAGCAAGTCGGGCATGTCATCTAACAAAATGGAATGCCAGCTTCGAAACAGGCTACTGATCTCCGCCGGATCGAAAGTCTGGGCAGGCCGAAACTCAGTCCGTCCCCCACTTAACTCCGCGCCTTCGTAACTTCCTAAAGGCGGTTTACGGAACTTGATCACTATGACAGCCGAATCTGAACCTATTTCAAAATGATGCTCCATTTGAGGATGGGCAACAATCCCCATGCCTGCTTTCAATGGGTATGCATGCTGTTCCTGTACCAGATGACATTGGCCTCTGACTGGCAGCGTTAGCTGATACCAGTCGTCATGTACATGAGGCTCATTCGCGAATCCTCCAGTAGCTTTCCATAATTCCAACCCATTTAGCGTCATGTTTAATTCCATCGTTTCCTCACCTGCTGACATTATAGCAAATCGTGCTCACTTTCCAAGCACTTTTCACAAAGACATGATCTGCCCCCATCTTTTATCATAGAAAAAAATAATTCGAGGTGATCTCCCATGGCTCAGGCCACTTTAAGCAAAATGCAAATCAATTCCTCCGCCAATTGGGCACTCGCCGGAGTCAGTTTCGCCCATCTGCTGAATGATGCGGTGCAGACGGTTGTTCCATCTGCTTTCCCGCTGTTCCAGCAGACCATGCAGCTCAGTTTCGCCCAGATGGGCTGGATTGCCTTCACCCTGAATATTACCGCATCCGTTCTTCAGCCACTGGTCGGTTATATGTCAGATCGCAGGCCAATGCCCATCCTGCTCCCCGGAGGCATGTTATTCTCCCTGATCGGTGTTCTTGGCTTAGCCTTGTCTTCCGAGTTATGGATGCTGCTTGTTTCGGCAGCACTGATTGGCATCGGCTCATCCATCCTCCATCCCGAATCCTCACGCGTAGCCCATATGGCGGCAGGACGTGGACGCGGCATGGCGCAGTCGATCTTCCAAGTAGGAGGCAACACGGGGCAGGCACTTGCTCCATTACTGGTTGCCTTCATCCTGCTGCCACATGGGCAGCGTAGCTTTCTGTGGCTGATGGGTTTTGCCCTGATCGGCATTGTTATTCAGTCTTATGTCAGTCGCTGGTACAGAGACAAGCTTGCCGAGACTCGCATTCTCCAGCAACAGCCTCTAAAATCCAGCGGCGCAGAGTCGGTAGCTCGACCTATGAGCAGGGGATTCATCGCTTTTACAATGGGAATTCTTATCCTGCTGCTGTTCTCCAAATTCGTATATATCGCTGGCATGACCGGATACTACGCCTTCTATTATGCCGACGCGTATCACTTGCCTCTCTCCCAAGCGCAGATCTGTCTGTTCGTTCTGCAATTCGCAGGTATGGTCGGAACCCTGCTCGGTGGCCCACTCGCTGATCGCTATGGACGTAAACCGATGATCTGGTTCTCCATTGCGGGCACCGCACCATTCTCCCTGTTACTGCCTTATGCAGGACCCGTCTTGTCCATGGTGTTGTGCGGAATGATTGGACTAATTCTGATGTCCGGCTTCAGCGTCATCATTGTTTATGCACAGGAATTGCTTCCTCGTCATATTGGAACCGTATCTGGATTGTTTTTTGGCCTGTCGTTCGGCATGGCTGGACTTGGCTCGGTTGTGCTGGGCTCTCTAATTGATGTGACCAGCGTTGCGTTTGTTATCAAGTTATGTTCGTTTTTACCACTGCTTGGTGTGTGTGCTGTATTTCTGCGCAGGGATCGAACAAGAACAGCGTGATGACCGTTGAAACCTTCCCCTTTTTGTGACTACAATAAATGAAGCGAGGATACAGAAAGAAGGAATGAATATGATGATTGATGTGCAGCACGTGTCCTGGCGAAGAGGAGCGCTTACCTTGTTGAATGATGTCAGTTGGTCTGTACGCAAAGGTGAGCACTGGGCGCTTCTCGGTCTGAACGGTTCAGGGAAAACGACACTGCTTAACATGATTACCGGCTATCAATGGCCGTCTGAAGGTAAGATCTCTGTGCTTGGACATGCCTACGGGGATGTCGATTTACGGCAGCTTCGCAAGTCGATTGGATGGGTCAGCTCTTCCCTACAGGAGAAATTACATGGAAGCGACCGAACGCAGCATGTTGTCATAAGCGGGAAACATGCCACCATCGGGCTGTATGACCAATGTTCGGATGAGGATCTCGAACAGGCGAAAGAGCTGATGAATACGCTCGGCTGCCAACATCTATGGGATCGAGAGTATCGCACATGTTCTCAAGGGGAGAAGCAGAAGCTACTCATTGCGAGAGCGCTGATGGCCAACCCGCGTATCCTGATTCTGGACGAGCCTTGCAATGGCCTTGATCTATTCTCTAGAGAACGATTACTGGAGAGCATTCATAATCTGACCCTGCGTCCTGATGCTCCATCTCTCATTTATGTTACACATCATACAGAAGAGATTTTGCCTGCATTTAGCCATAGTCTGCTACTTCGTAGAGGTGAGGTTGTAAACCAGGGGTTAACCAGCGAGTTGATGAATGCCGACGTGCTCAGTCAATTCTTCGAAGCTCCAGTTGAGGTTGATCGACATGGGGATCGTGTGTATGTCAGGGCAGCAGAACAATAATTAGCTTATTTCATCAACATCTATTGCTATGTTGTACACACATTTCTGTGTATAGTGCTCTAATTCATCAGCCCAAACCTCTTATCCACATGTGGATAGATGTTTGGGCTGATGGTGCTAAGCTGAATTATCCACAGTGAGCTGTGATAATTTCAGCGTTTTATTTTCGAGCTGATAAGAATAAAAATAGCGGAATCCGCTGGCGCCGCAGATACGTCTCTTCATTCACAAAATGCTGACGCTGCGGTGCTGACTCCCGTAGATGCTCCACACGGAAACCCGCCTTCTGTAATGCTATGTAGTATGATTCAAGTGCACGGTGCATCTTCTTCACCGAACCACCTAACCACTGTTGCTCTCGAAACCCTTCGATGAAATATTGATCTACGATCCAGTTCGTGCGAGTACCTGAAGGCTGTAAGGTGGATGTGATTACCGGATGTTCGACCGAAAAACTGAACGTTCCTCCATCCTTTAAGGTGTGATATACCTTTTGAAATAGGCTATCTATATCTTCGATGTAGTGAATGGCTAATCTGGATATTGCCACGTCATAGGTCTGCGCCTCATCATTCCAGTCCTCAAGGAACACTTGCTTGATCTGAGCATTCAGACCTTTTACCGATTCGTGGGCTGCATCTACCATATTGACTGAGCCCTCAACCCCGGTGTAGCTAGCCGCCTGATGCTGTGCTCCAAGCAATTCTGCACCAAACTTGGCATCCCCGCAGCCTAGATCTAATACGCTTTTACCTGTGACATCTCCAATTAACTCCAGCATGATAGGCTTCTCCAGCGTATCGTTCGCATTCTCCTGCCACCGCCGTCGCTCCATATACTTCTCAAAGTTAGCCTCATTATCATAGAAATCCGATCCCCTGTTCACCAGCCTCATCGCCTCCTATATGTGCTTTTTGAACATCTTTCGCTTGCTGAGTATACCTGAAGTCTGTAAACCCGTCCACCTATAGCAAAAGGCCACTTTCCAAATGTTCAGAAAGTAGCCTGATAGCGTTAGAATGAATTTGATTATCCAAAACGTTGTGTCTTATACCACTTACTCTCACGCTTCCTGATCTTATCCATCGTTAACGAGTAAGATGCCTTGATGGAGATGAGGATAAATAACTGTGCATAGGTAAAATAGGATAGGCAGGCGTATATGAAATTGCGTATATTGCTCTGTCCAATATCAGAAGCCAGGGCGAGATTAATCTGCAGCACATAAATGTAGTACATTAATGCCCAAGCGATAACAAGATACACATACACGTCTCCTGAGAACTGAAACGGAGCGTTGAATTCTGGTTTGAATAGGCCAATAATCTGGAACACGAGGTTAACGATAAAAATAATATCCGATACAATAATCGCAATCATAAACCAAAAATAGCTGATAGCATAGTACAGCAACAACACCTTGCTACGCCAGTTAGTGCGGTTGAACAGGTTCAGGAAATTATCCAGTACCACCTGGTAGTTTCCTTTTGCCCAACGTTCACGTTGTTTCATGTATACACTGAGCTTCTCAGGCTCCTGTTGATATGCCTCGGCTTGGGGAGCCAGTGCAATCAATTGTCCTCGCGCGAGAATGTCAAAAGACAGTGCGGTGTCTTCGGTAATGGCGGTAACATCCCAACCACCGATCTCACGGATTAGTTCTGTTTTAATAATATAGTTCGTACCCGGAATTGTGCCTAGCTTGAACAGCTCCCAAAGGCCGGTGTGATAGACACGTTGTGCCGTAACAAGCTCCAAGTTAATACATTTGGACAGGAAGTTCTGCCCTCTGTTCCGAGCTTTGTTTCTTCCATATACGACGCCATACTTCTCTGGGTTTTCCAATGATTTCTGCGCCAGAAACATTAATGAATTGCGCTCTGGGGCTGCATCAGCATCGAAAATGCAAATCCACTCCCCTGTTGCGAGCTCCAATCCGTCATTTAATGCACCGGATTTTCCTCCAGTTCCTTTGCGCTCCATAACAGTCACATCACGATGGACATAACGGGTTTTGCTTAGGAAGGCATGCAGCTTCGCAGCGGTATCATCTGTACAGTTATCTGCAATAACAATAACCTGTACCTTCTCTTCGGGATAATTCATCTGCAATATGTGTTCCACGGTAGCCACAATAACCAAACCCTCATTATGAGCAGGTACCATAACCGTTATCGTTGGATAATGATCCATATCTGTAGGAATATGAACACCTATTTTCTCCTGTTTATGAATGAAACGAATGGCACCTGTCATGATGAGGATGGATTCAAATACAGCTATCCAGATACTAAAAATTGATAACAGTAAAAGAATATCAGCCACTTAATTTCCTCCGATCATATTTACGATAGACTTTCGAGCGGAATCGAAGCGTGGCAATCGTTAAGCCTATTGTACACACCATAAAAATACAGCTTATCGTGATACAAATGGGGATGAACCAGGTTACATAGTTCACGGAGCTTCTCTCCTTCTAGCTAGTTTAGATATATTCACCGATGAGATCTGTCTCTGTGTTCCGTTCAAGCGCAGCAATAACCGCATCAATATCTTCGTACTTACTGAAATTTTCTTTCTGAAAAATGAGTGCTCCTGAGCGAATAACCGTCTGTAGTTCATTTCCCTTCTTATCAATAAACGATAGCTCCATCATCGCTGTTTTGATCCGCTGGGTAAGCACGGGAAGATACTCTACGTTCACCATTGGACATAGAATGACAAAACGCCCACGATCCACAAAAAATTTGTAATCCTCGAATCGGATCTGCTTCTGGATCGTACTGGACAACGCCAACAGAAACTGCGCATATCTCACTGATCCGAGAGATTCCATAACCAAGGGTAGAAATTCAATTTTAAACATCGCCATACTGAATCCATACTGCTCTGAATATCGTTTGGCAAGGTTACTCTGCTTGATAACTGTATCCGCCAGTGCATCCTTGTTTCCAAGCGAGGTATCGAGATCAATCTCTGGATTACGATCCTGCATCTCCTGCAAGCGATCCATAATCCGTGCGCTCCGCACAAGACTGGCCTTGATGAATGCAGCCACAGCAACATTAGCGGGAATGAGTAACCACCATGAGAATGTAAGCACATTAACATCGGCATAGGTTACCAACCACACAAAATAAGAAACCAGATACACAAATACGACAACAACAGATACGCCAACAGGTAATATAAAACCGAGAACTAGTGCAGCTAATGACACAACACTAAAAATGACATCTAACGTGGTATAACTTTGATTCATATAAATTTTGAGATATACAACAAGCTGCTGAATTACAGCGAGTCCAATCAAGCTGGCATATCCCCATCCAATACGGCGAATAGGTGCTTTATTTCTCATCATTCTCTCCTTTCTGCATGTAAATTCTGTTATTTATATGTCCTACTGAATATTTCACCAATTTACGACAAAATAATGCAAAATATATGCTACCATATTCACCATCTCATAAGATGACAGAATGATTACTTTCGAAGGTATTTTTGTAATTCTGTCTCAGCAATTAATGGAAAAAGGTTATCAAATGCATGTGTATCCCCGTTAAATACGTACCCACCGGGATAATTGGGATCCTGGCTCTGGAATGTGATCATATGGTTATACAGTTGTTTAGCCCATTTTGGATCACCTGACTTGATCGCAAGTAGAATCGCAAGTCCATATACAGATGGAGATTCATAGGCAACGACGGGTGTACGGTCACTTCGTCTATATTGTCCAGCAAGCTGCTTCCGGGTCGCAAACTCTTCCTTTAGAAAAGAAATGAGCTTATCCGGCTTGTGACTGGTTGTTGTCAGATGATTAGCCACAATTAATTGATCAATCAGGTTTACCTTGTCATCATAGATATATGTTTTGGAGTTCACATTAAACGATTTAGGATAGAACAAACCATCATCCGGCATGCTTTTTAGCATGTACTCGTACTTCTCGTACGTCCCTGGCTCAATCAATTCATACCGCTCCATCGCATTCAACGCGGGTAGATCCACGTAAACCAAACTTAATGTATCTGATGAAATTCCATTGGAGAAATCATGAAAGTCTACATAGTAGCCTTCCATCTGCGCCGATAGATTCAATGTTTGGGTGAGTTCTGTAGCTGTCTTAAGTACGCCGGCCTTGTCCTGTTCCCACAGTTCAGCAGCCGAGAGCAACGCACCTATGATTCGCAGATCATCCCCTAGCGCATTGGTGGTGACCAAAGATTCCCCTTCAGCATCAAGCTTCCAGGCAATATATTTCTGCGGCATTAGAAAATAGGTCGTTAGCAGATCATAGCTTTGCTTGAATAATTCCTCATCGTTCTGGGCGACAGCATACTGCATCCATAAGCCCAAGGACTCGGACAACGCTTCCCGCCCTGCTACAACATCAGGCGACTCCGACGTAGCATCCTTCAGGTAAGAAGCCAGCGTACCGTTCGGATTGGTCATATGATGCTGGACAAATGCAGCTGTTGGAGAGGGTTCATCCTCTACCCATTTCCCCTTCATATAGATCATTGAACCTGCCGTCATACTAGCAACGACAATAAGCAGCCATAGCAGTCCTTTCCGGCTTATGTTCCTCATGTTGTCCTCCTGTATTCTTCCTCGAGAGTGATCGATCGAAGAGCTGATCATTCCTCCTGATCCATATACGGTCTACGCCCACCCTTCTTCACGAACCGCCAATCCACTTCAATGTTGTGACGCATCCGGCGTAACAAAGAGACGGCCGTCTCGATCTCTTCTTCCGTTAATCCAGCCAGTGTAACTTGATCAGAGTGAGCCCCTTCTCTACGAATAAACTCCCACGCCTCAAGACCGGCCTCTGTTGGATATAACTCTTTATTTTTCTTGTTATCCACTGCTGAGCGTTTAGTAATGAATCCGTCGGATTCTAGCTTGCTGATTGCACGAGCTGCCGTAGTCCGGTCAACCTTAATTAGTTCAGCGAGCTGGTTCGGGATAATTCCCGGGTTCTCACATATGCGATAAAGGTAGAGATACTGCCCCCGTGATAAGTTCAAATGTTGGAATTCGACATTACTAATGGAATCCAGACAACGTGCAATCATGCCAATTTCACGCAATACGTCCTTCAACGTACTCACATCCTCATCTATATTTATGTTGCATTCGCAACAAAAAAAGTGATATAACTAATTTTAAATAATACTACCATTATAATCGACCAAAGGAGACAAATAGATGAATACCACTGTTGTTGAGGTTAACAATCAAGAATTACTTGAAGCCTGTTTCGCCATTCGCATGGCTATTTTTGTGGAGGAGCAAGGGGTTCCAGCAGAAGATGAATTCGATGCTTATGACGCATTAGGTACAGAAGCTCGTCACATTCTTCTCTATGTAGATGGAGTGCCTGCCGCTTCTTCCAGATTGCGGATCGTTGATGACGTTGCCAAGCTAGAGCGAATCTGCGTCATGCTGGAATACCGTAAACATGGTCTAGGCCGTGTATTGATCGACAAGCTGGAGCAGATGGCGCTAGATCAAGGACTGACAAAAGCCAAACTACATGCACAGGTGCAAGCCTCCGGGTTCTATGAACGTCTTGGGTACGCACCGGCATCGGATGTATTTTTGGAAGATGGCATTCCGCATCTATTGATGGTCAAACCACTTAAATAAATAAAATAAAATCAAAGAACGCCTATGTCGCTCACAGGTTGAGCAGACCATAGGCGTTCTTCGTTATAGGCAAAAACCGGGCAACGTTCAGGATCCATCCAGTAGGATGAAATATCCAGAACATACCTAGCCAAGAGCAAGGCGACCCGATTGCGGATCAGGCGCGTTATTTTTCATCTGTTTACTACGCAATTGTCCGCAGGCTGCATCGATATCTGTACCATGCTCCATACGAACCGTAGCATTGATGTTGTTCTTTTTGAGTGTATCATAGAAACCCAGAATGGATTCTTCTGTACTCCGTTGATACTGGCTATGCTCATCCACCGGATTGTATGGGATCAGGTTAACACTGACCATACTCTTCCGACTGGACAACAGTTCAGCCAGCTCGGCAGCATGCTCGCGTTGGTCGTTCACATCACGTAGCAAGATGTACTCGAACATGATGCGTTTGTTCGTTGTTGCCAGGTAGTAATCAACAGCATCCATCAACTGCTCAATCGGGAACGCCCGGTTGATCTTCATGATGTGTGTACGCAGATCATTATTCGGTGCATGTAGGGAGATAGCCAGATTGACTTGAAGACTGCTGTCTGCAAACTCTTTGATCTTGTCTGGCAAACCACTGGTGGACACGGTGATCCGCTTCGCAGCAATGGCAAGTCCTTTGCGCTCCTTGATCACTTCGATGAAATCCGTCATGTTCTGGAAGTTATCGAATGGCTCACCAATCCCCATCACAACAACGTTGGTAACTCGCTCACCTTGACCTGCTGCATCTAGATGACGCTGTACATGCATAATCTGTTCTACAATTTCGCCACCAGACAGGTCACGGCTTTTCTTAATCAATCCGCTCGCACAGAAGCTACAGCCGATATTACAGCCCACCTGGGTGGTCACACATACAGTGAGACCGTACTTTTGACGCATGAGTACCGTTTCAATCAGGTTCCCATCCTGCAAACGAAGCAAAAATTTCACTGTACCGTCTGCCGACTCTTGCTTCACATGTTCACTCAGGGAGTTCATCGTGAAGTGTTCGGAGATCACGTCCAGACATTCCTGGCGCACATCGGTCATGTCTGTAAACTGATGTACACGTTCTTGATATAACCATTCCCAGATGCGGGAGGCACGGGATTTCTTCTGTCCGTGTTCCGGCAACCAGGAACGTAATTGCTCTAATGTTAATCCATAAATGGATGATTGGTTCATTACGCAGTCCTCTTTTCGAAAAAAAGCATATGGCTCATCGGTTTCTAATCCAAAAAAACCTCTACTCCGTATTGTCCCAAAATTGTCGTTGGAACACAAGGGCTTTTGCAATTCTTCCAAGAGGTTTTATGCTTGGTAAATCTGTGTAGTGATCCTGAAGCTCATTCCCTATCCTGTACACTTTAGAAGTGAATAATACCGGATGTGTGTAACAACACCAGAAGTACCAGGATTGGTGCCACATAGCGCAACATGAACAGCCAAATTTTGAACCAGCCTGATTTCAGACCGGAAGCTTCTGCCGCTGTCTTCCAGAAGTAACCGGCAAATATCGTGACAAGCAATCCACCGACCGGAAGCATGATGTTGGACGCCACGAAGTCCATCCAATCAAACAGGTTTGTACCGTTAATGTTAAACTCAGGCACAAGTCCCATCGACAGAGCCGAAGGAAGACCCACAATGAAGACCGCAAGTGAAATAACCCATACCGCACGGCTGCGGCTCCAAGACAATCTTTCCATGAAATACTTAACTGGCACTTCCAGCAAGGATACGGCTGATGTTAATGCTGCAATAGCCAACAGGATGAAGAACAATCCGCCAAACAGGAAGCCGAGCGGCATTGCCGAGAATGCAGCAGGCAGCGCAACGAAGATCAGTTTAGGCCCTTGATCCGGTGCGATACCGAACGAGAATGTCGTTGGGAAAATAATTAAACCGGCGATAAAGGCATAGATCAGGTCACCCGCACCAACGGCTACTGTCGCAGCACCAAGAGATTGATTTTTATCAACATACGAACCATAGGTCACGAGAATACCCATCCCGAGAGATAGCGAGAAGAAGGCATGTCCGAGTGCAACCAATGCCGATTCGGTCGTTAATTGAGAGAAGTCTGGATTCAGGAAGAAGGAAACCCCTGCACCTGCTCCTGGCAATGTGATGGCCCGAATCATCAGTATAATAAGCAATACCAACATCGCTGGTATGAGCACTTTATTAAACTTCTCAATTCCGTTAGAGACCCCTTTAGCTACAATCCAGCCTGTGATCAGCACGGAAACGAACTGCCATACAATCGGCATATACCCACCGATAAAGGAATCAAATTGCCCACCAAAATCCGCGTTACTAAACAGACTACCACTGAAAGATGTGATCGCATACTGGAGTGTCCAACCTGCAATGATCACGTAAAAAGAAAGGATAATAAACGGTGTCAACACTTGCAGTAGTCCTGCTGCTAGCCACCCTTTATGTCCGCCAGCTTTGATAAACGCTGTAGCTGCACTTCCGCGCCCACTTCGACCAATCGCAAGTTCTGCCAGCAATACAGGCAGACCTATGAGCAACAGACAGACGATGAAGAGCAGGAAAAACGCTGCGCCCCCATTCTCCCCCGTAATGTACGGGAACTTCCACATGTTACCAAGTCCAACTGAACTACCGATGGCAGCCAAAATGAATCCTGCACGGGAGAAGCGTTCACCCTTGCCCGAGTTGTTCTGTTCTAGATGTGACTTACTAAAATTCATCTTATCTACTCCATCTGTTCTATTATTTCCCGTAATTATATACTACTCATCGTGTCAGGTCATTGAAAAAATGAAATTAATCAGAATGTTATTTTTTTACACTAACGCTTTAAAGGGAATTACAATCAAGCTTGTTTATTTATAGTATGTGATAAAGCTCGAATTTCACTCCTGTATGTTTCACATATACCAAAAAAAGAGAGGTTCTTCGGCTATAATTAGCTTCGGATCCTCTCTTTATCAACTCTGTGCATTAACGGTTAGATGCGAATTTCGAGCAATTCATACTTGATCACGCCCATCGGGGCATTCACATGAATGACACTACCCACTTCTTTACCCATCAGTTCTTTACCAAGCGGGCTTTCGTACGAAATTTTGTTATCTGTAACGTCAGCTTCGGCAGGTCCGACGAGTTTATATTCAATCTTTTCTGCGAATTCGATGTCATTCAGCAACACGATTGAGCCTACGCCCACTTTATTCGAGTCCATATTGTCCGCGCTAATCACTCGTGCATTCTTCAACATCTTCTCCAGAATCAAAACGCGGGTTTCCATAAATGCCTGATCATCTTTGGCTGAATGATACTCACTATTTTCCTTCAGGTCACCGTAACTAATCGCGAGTTTCAGACGCTCGGCCAACTCTTTACGCTTAACTGTCTTTAATTCCCGTAGCTCGTCCTCCAGCTTTTCCAAGCCTTCCTGCGTCAAAATCACTTCATCATTAGCCATATTAACATCTCCTAATCCTGCTTTCTATCTCTATTCTAACCTATATCCACTCTAAACGGTTAACATACCCAAGAAAAAGAGAATCCACTCTCCCATACATGGGAAGAAGTGTATGCATTCCGAGGAAAGCCCGGTTATGCTATTCGTTCTCCAGGTCAAGCAGGGTTTCGCCTCCCCTAATATGAGGTGTTAGGCCTAAATATTATAATGGTTAATATTGCCAACAAAGTCTCGCTAACCTACAATAGGAATACTGAAATCGAAGGAGGACGTCTCTTGATTGCTACACTTCAATTCCTAGCACTATTCCTAATTGTTCCTGCTGTATCAGGATGGATTATGCTAAATAGTTTTCTCAAAAAAGCATCCGGTAGCGGGCGGACACTGCTTACCGTATTTGAAGTATTTACAATCGTCTTTACTGTCATCGGTTTCGTTATAGGAATGAGCTTTGATGCTCTAGGTGTGCAAGGGGGAGAACCTCTGTCTGTATATGAAGGAACAGGCAATTTAGCTTCCAACTACGCATCAATTAACCATCAGAGTCTTCCTGTGTTCATTACAACTCACGTGGTTGGTTTGTTGGCTTATATCCTGCTGTTCACACGTTCTGATAAACTTTCGCCAATCCTCTATACACTGTGTAACAGTGCTCTTGTTCTCAGCATCGTCTGGGGAATCATCTATATCACACACACAGGTCTAGCGTGGTTTAACGAAACGGGACTTCTTATAACGTTTTCTATACTTACACTACAGAGCAGCTATCTATCGCTCATCTGTCTATATGTTGGTCGCTTGAAACGCTCGTGGGATGGTTTTGTACAAGCTCATGTTGAGGGGCAAGGTTTGCTAACAGATATGGAGCATCTGCCTGGATGGCAACAATTCCTGTATCGTCATATCAGTCGCTTTCGCACTGCACCACTCGTCTGGCTGATTCTCATGTTCCCACTACAACTGGTGATTCAGCTCATTCTTGTCTTATTTGGTCAGCGACCTGACAGTGCCATTCGTACCTTCTTAGATACGAGCAGCTACAATTACTCCCGTCTCCCTATCCCACCAGCCGATATCATTCCGGGAGATGGACACTATCTGTGCACCGTTGCGGCTGGTGGACATGCCAAATGGGTTAAACCTGTGCGAGCTGGCATACGACACGGCCACGTTATTAAAGTGAATCGACAACTGATGATTGCAAATGCTTTTGAACACATACTCGAACAGTACACGCCTCGATTCCATCGCCTCGTTCGTGGGTTATATGATCGTTATGGCTATCCGGTGAGTAAACATATTCGTTCCCGCTGGACAGCGGATCTTGTCTATCTACTCATGAAACCACTGGAATGGATCTTCTTACTGGTTCTATATACAACAGACAAACATCCAGAGAACCGAATTCATATTCAATACAGTGAAATGAGAGGCAAGTTTACGAAATTTTAGACTCTGCTTACACAAAATTGTACCGGTACAGTAGAGAGAAACGGCGGTGTTCAGTAACCTGTGCCATACCTACAATAGATGAAGGAGCTATCATGAATTAAACATGTGATGGTTCCACATATGATTGGAGGTTACGCCAATGTACACGTTAAATCCAACTGAAATTAAAGCCTACCTTAAACGGATAGGTATTGATGAGATAAAGCCGCCAACACTTGAATTTCTATCCGAACTACAAGCGGCGCATGTAGCTTACCTGGCCTGGCAGACCGTTGATATTTTTGCAGGTCGCCCCGCCGGAATTCACCTTCGAGAATCTGTAGAGCTCATGTTGAACGGGCGTAGCGGATACTGTTTTCACTTGAATGGCGCGTTTAGTGTGCTGCTGCACTCACTTGGATATACTGTGCGATGGCATCGTGCAGGTGTTCAACCCCATGGGGAGCAACCACGTGTTAACTCGTTTCATTTAGGACTATCTGTACTGCTACCAGGATCAGATAATCCAGATGAACAATGGATTGTAGATGTTGGGCTTGGTGGTATGCCATTTCAGCCGCTTCCGTTACGTTATGGCACCTATGGACAGGCACCTTTCACGTATAATCTACTTCCATCATCTGTTGCTGCTGAAGGCTGGAGACTGGAGTATGAACCGAACGGCCCGAGCCTAGGTGTGGACTATGCTCCTGATCCGGTCAGCCAATTAGATGAATTCATTCCTAAGCATGAGTTCTACAGCCAGTCGATCCAGTCACCTTGGCATAACACATTTCTTCTTCGTCAAAGAGATGCTCAGCGTAGTCATGAACTACGTGGATGTATGCTACGAATCCATGATGCTGAGGGTATTCGTAAGATGGAGATTAGAACCTTCAACGAGTGGATTAGCACACTCACTGACGTATTTCATGAACCATTGGTACGGTACAGTAAGATGGAACGCGAAGAGATGTGGAAGCAGGTGCAGACCGCACACGAGGACTGGAAGAGAACACAAAAGAGCTGAGAATACTATGGCATACGGTGTTTAAGCAAGCGAGCTGTAAGAGATATTGCACGTAAGCTGTCGTTTTGTTAGAGCTATGACTGCTGAATGTATGCTGCTGTACTATCGAGTCGCTCCATGTGCTAAACAGGATTGGTGCTGCTACATGTCGAATCTATCGACAGGTGATAAATAATGTTGAAATTACAAGTTATGCAAGTACCTTCAATATTGCTGGAAGACGAATGGGAACTGTTACTGTCTATGGTTTCCGCTGAGCGACGTGCGGGTGCAGCCCGTTATGTACATCAGGCGGATGCTTATCGTTCTGTACTGGGTGAAGCATTGGCTCGGGTTACGTTAGCAGGTCAGATTGGTGAACAGGCGAAGGATATATTGTTTAGCCGAAATGCATACGGAAAGCCTTTCCTGAACGAACATGCAGATCACTCCTTCAACCTCTCCCATTCTGGAGGTTGGATTGTTATGATCTCGGGCGGACATGGTCTTGTGGGTGTCGATGTGGAGCAAACGAACCCGATTGACCTTCAGATTGCAGACCGTTTCTTCGCTCCGCAGGAGCATCGTTACCTGATCAGCCAACCGGCCGATATGCAGGTTGAAACCTTCTATCGACTATGGACGCTCAAGGAGAGCTACATTAAGGCCGTAGGCAAAGGGCTCTCCATACCGCTGGACTCCTTCGCCATTCTTCCTAATGATCAGGGAGATTGGCATTGTGAGCAGGATGAAGCCTATCATTTTCACAGCGAGCGACTGGATGATGGACATATGCTGGCAGCCTGTTCTGTAGGAACAGCATTGCCCACAGAGTACGATGTGGTCACTGTCCAGGATGTACTTCAAGCGATACGCAAATAAGGGGCAATCGCCCCTTATTTTTGTGCTTTATTTTATACCTCAGATGGTCTCCGGGTGACATGCCATACGAAGCGAGCGGCTGATCAGATAAGGCAACACCGATACGTGATTCTCTCCTTCAAACTCCGTAAATTGAATCGTCAAACCTGGATGATTCAGACTAGATAGACGCTCCGTAAGCCTTAAGGCTCTCCCGTTATTACCAGCAGGATGGATCTTTTCCTGCTCTCCTATGCCAATCCATACCTCGGTCTGAATCGGATCTGAATCCAAACGGGCAATAAATGCCTCTTCCTCCGTCTGCATCAGCTTCTGATTCCAATGCAGCGACGGACTGCCAGCGATATAATAACGAAAAGCTTCTGGCTTCGTCAGCAGTGTATGTAGAACGAACAACCCGCCCAGAGAATGGCCAAAGATCGCTTGTCTGCTCCGATTAATTCGATATTGTGCTTCAATTCTCGGTTTCAATTCATCTTCAATAAACTGTAAAAAACGATCCGCTCCTCCCTGCGGCGGCAGAGGTGTACCATCTGGTTGATGTGTATACTCCGTTGTCGCCTCCGGGGTATAATCCGCATAACGATGAGGCGAGAAAGTCGCCTCTGTTGGATAACCGATCCCTACCACAATAGCCGGGATGACTCCTGTCTTCTCTGGTCTACGTCCTTGTAGACGAACGGCTTCTACCATTGTACCGAATACAGCATTTGCATCCAGCACATAGATGACTGGATACCCTGACGCAGGGGCTGCCTCCGCTGGCTCATATACCATAATCTGATACGCATGACCTCCAGTGCTGGGATTCATAATCCATTGTTCGGCGCGTGGAATCTTCACCACACTTCGTGCATTTTCTTGTTCAGGTGCATCTAATGGGGGTTGCTTGGATTGAAATGTCATGATCGTTAATCCTCCTTACTAGCACCTCTATGGGAGCCACTTCAACTCTCTATTATTCCGTCAATGCCTTTAACGTATCATTAATTACACGTCGATATGCGATCAATCCACCACCTAGCCAAGAGGCTGGTTCAACGGCGTACACATTTCCTGCTTTTACGGCAGGGATGCCTTTCCATACTGCGGTCTCCGTCATTTCTTTCATGCTACCAGGGCCTTGTTCTACCGTGAAAATAAAATCTGCATCGATCTCAGGCAATATCTCGGTCGATACCATCGCGCTATTCTCCGTCTCCACCAATGCTGGCTTCCCTAAGCCAAGCTGCTCGTACACGACATAACCGCTGAAATAGTTACCTCCCATCAAGGTGATGCCACGCGGGGCAAACCGGATGATTGCTGCCTTTTTGCCCTCGGTCACTTGAGCCAGTTTCGCCTTGGCTGATTCAACTTCTGCATGATAGTCTTCAATCGCCTGTTTGGCCTCAGCGGATTTACCCAGCAGATCGCCGATGACCTCCAAGGACTTCTCTACATCACCCGAAGCGTTGCTAAATACATAGGTTGGTGCGATCTTGGAGTAGCTCTCGTACACACCATTCTCAGCATAATTCGCTGTATGCAAAATAATAAAATCCGGGTTGAACGCCATTAATGCCTCAGGCGCAGGCAACCCGCTGGAGAAGTCGAGCGTTGGAACATCGCTTAACTGATCCTGCAAATACACATGCCCCTGCGTGCCGCTCGCCCATTGGGCAACAGGTTTAACTCCCAGCGTGAGCAGGGAATCTTCCAGATAGGGTGCGAAGACTCGCTCTGCATTAGTCGGGACAATGACATCATGACCTAACTCATCCTTTACTGTGCGTTCACCCACTGTCTCCTGAGCCTGATCTTCCTCCACATCTGTGTTAGAAGATGCTGGCGCTGCTGCTTCCGTTGTCGGTTGCTCTTGCTGCGATTCCCCGGCTTGTCCTGTACTTGAATTGGAACTACAGGCAGATAATAGACCTGTGATGAGCAGTAGTAAAACGAAGATAGACACCCGTACATGACGTAATTTGCGAGCAACAAATTGCTGTCCCTTGGATGGACTCTGTGGAAACATGATATATCCCCCTTGATAGACATTCTCATTTAGATAGTAGGATTATATGTCATGTCACTCGTGAACCACCATGGACAGTATCCAGATAACCATTTGGACAATATCCCGTAAACATAAGCAAGGCTTCGCTGAGCATACGCATCACACCTACAGCAGAGTAGTCGAACCACGGATCACCTGCAATCAGGTGGATCTGATAAAGCTGCGCTGCCTTGAGCTGTCGCCATATAGGCGAGTGCTGTAAGCTGAGCCACGTTGCCCGTGATGCCGCTTCTGGACACACCATAACGATCATACGGTCTGGATTCATCGCAGCAATTTGCTCCATTGTTATAGGTACACTTGCGTTCACATCCAGCATGGTATCTAGTTGTAGCGCATGATGAAATATCTCTTGTATACCCGGATTGCTGTAGAGATAGAGGTATTGACCATACACACGAAGTACGAGTACCTTTTCCTGACCCATTTCCTTCTCTACATGTTCCCGCGCTTCTTGCGCCCGTTGATGATATGCATCGATCCATTGCTCTGCCTGCTCTTCCCGTTCCAAAAAAGTAGCAATCGTACGCAATTGCGTACGCCAATCCGATGGATGCCTAGGTACGACACAGCACGGAGCAATCTCGGCCAGCTTCGCCTCATCCTGCTCACTAATCTGATCATTGCCAATAATGGCGTCTGGGCGAATATGCACCAGTTTCTCCACATTTGCTTCCATTCGCCAGCTTGTATATGGATCTGTCAGTTTCAGATGAGATGGGATCTCTGTGCGATACACATTATAGTAATACGCTGTCCACTTTGGATCGATGGGCGCAGCAACAGGCATGATACCGAGCGCCAGAAGCTGCCCAATCATATTGGAGGAATATGTGGCGATGCGTTTCTTCGTATTTCTTGCATAATCCGATGGAGAAATGCCCACTTCTTTTTTAAATTTCCGGCTAAAATAATACTCGTCGCTATACCCCACCTTCTGTGCGATGTCGCGTAACTTATCTCCAGACTCCTTCAGATATCGCTTGGCATGATTAATGCGAAGATCGGTTAAGTACTCCATTGCACTCTGACCATAGGTTTTCTTGAATAAATCTACAAAGTATTTCGGACTGATGTTGGCTCTTGCGGCCAGATCAGCAATAGATAATGGTAAGTTATAATGTTGAGCCATATATGTCTTAACTTTAGCGATATCTGCCTTAGCGCTTCGGCTCGATACTGGCGCTGTATTAGCAAGCATTGGTTTGGCGGCATGTGTTCCCTTATCGAATATCATGACATGACTCCTTTCAGATAAATGAGAACCATTATCATTTAAGGTATCATATTATTTTTCTCATGGTCAATCTATATCTGTAGAATTCGGATCGTTATCGTACTAATTAAGGAGTATAAACAAAAAAGCTAACGTCGTGTTTAGACACGCGTTAGCTCTAATGCTGATTCCTACAGGCTTGGTCTTAGCAATCCACCTAATCTACCAATGCTGCCCCTAGTTTCTGCTCCGCAATTTGCTGAGAAGACGCAGAATCTCAATGTATAACCACACCAGCGTGACCATTAAACCAAATGCTCCATACCACTCCATATATTTGGGTGCTCCCTGCTCTGCCCCATGCTCGATAAAGTCAAAATCAAGCACCAAATTCAGCGCCGCCACAATGACGATCACCACTGAGATACCGATCCCAATCAGACTATTGTCATGCAAGTAAGGGACTGTAATTCCGAACAGACGCAGTACGAAGCTTAGAAGATACATAATCATAATACCGCCGGTTGCAGCAACAACGCCCAGCTTGAAGTTCTCCGTTGCCTTAATCAATCTAGTTTTGTAGGCCACTAATAATGCGACAAAGACAGCCATCGTCAACAGAGCAGCCTGCAACGTAATTCCGTTGTACAACGATTCATAGGCTGCGGAGAACGCGCCGAGGAACATACCTTCTGCGACGGCATAGATCGGTACCAGATATGGAGCAGCTACTGGTTTAAATGAAATAATTAGCGCTAGAATAAAACCGACGATCAGCCCACCATAAGCCAGTGGAAGCACTTCTTGTCCGTTAAAAAACATCATCCACGTAGCAAATGCACTACCTAGCAGGATGATCAACGTGATAAATGCCTTGTTAACTGTACCGTTAATCGTCATGAATTGCTGATACCGATCATCTCCATACCCTCTGTTGCCTTCAAATGTACTTTCTTTCAGTGTCGGATTACCACTACGACCGATCAAACCAATCACCTCTTCTATGTAATGTTGTTGCTCAAAAACGTAATACACTCTAATTGTTTGTTTCCTATATGACTACTACTTGTGCTTCTGTTTCATCTACCTTGGAGTTGAATGCTGGTTGGTTGCTGCAATACTAATAATTTTGCATCAATGCGCATCTCTTAGGATACGGTATAGCTCCTGCAATCCACGAGAGTCAATAACATCTCGTTATTTCGATCTTAACTACAGCCTTGTTCAGGAGAAACTTAGATACGGATGTAACCGTAAGATCACACCCGTGTCCATAAATCACACCTGAGAAGGATAGCCCTCAACAGTGCGGTTTCACCCTACCTTACTTGTTCAGCCTACTCGTACTCGTAAACTTACTTGTATAACACTTTATCTACATTGTATTTCGCACGCATCGTGTTAATGATATACGTCTCGTAGATTTCACGATCCATCGGATCTTCAACCAGACATACTTCAATCTTCGTCACTTCTTCACGGTGATTCTTGATTGGGGATACGGTGTCCTCAAAATGCTTCTTAATACGTGGTCTTAATTTTCTCGCTTTTCCGACAAATAACAACTCTTCATCAGCATTGAAGAACATATAAATGCCACCCTGTTCACGCGTGATGAGATGAAAATCCGTAAATCCGTAAATATGGCTAAGCTGCGGATTAGCCTGCTTCGTGATGGTGACATCTGGTGTTGGCACAGTAATTTGAATCAATTGGCTCACTTCCTCATTATCTTTAGGCTTACATCCTATCACATATTGTAAAAGGAGACTATTTCATTCTGTTAGTTTGTTCCAAAATTCCACTTTTGATTATGACGGATGCCTAATATAATTCAATGTGAAAGATGTCATTCAACCAGCCATTCTTATTGAACTTGCACTATTAGACGCACAATTCACGCTTTTTTCAACTATTACGACAAATATTTCAAAAAAAAGGTTAACTTCCCTGATTCAAAGTGGTACTATAGGGGTATGAGGAAGAAATTGGGCACTAAGACATACGTCTTTATATCTACTCACGTCTATTGTACCCTATGATTGGCACTCTTTTTCATACTGAATTCGTCATGTGGCCACATAAGAGTACAGTCGGTGTCACACTTAGCCAATAGCTTTTAGATTTATCATCTATTCGACCCTTGCAGCAAGCAAACGTAGCAAGAATTAGATTGACGAATGGTATAGCAATGGATTCATGTAGAAAGCCTGCAATGATAGTCGTACGAACTAAATAGACACACGTAGAAGGACAAGTAGCTTTTGATCCTAGAGAGATTAGTCATGCCATGCAATCTTAGAACGTTATAGCAGCAGAACTATAGAAAAAACAGGATCTAGTTTTACCAAACAGCCCGGCAGAAGCCAGGGCTTTTTTATTTGTCTTCTGAATAATAGTGCGTGTTCAAAATGGGAACCACCCGTGCCACGAAACAAAGGGACCGTGGTTCTTTCCGGCGTATTTATAATATGGCAAGATAGCACATAGAGGGAGTGATGGGATGTATTCCGATCTACAATTGACGGACGACCGCCCTGTATATATACAAGTTAAAGATTATATGAAGCGACTCATACTCAAAGGCGGCCTACAGGCAGACCAGAAGCTTCCTTCGACCCGAGAACTGAGCACGCTTATGCGTGTAAGCCGCAGTACCGTTCTGCTCGCATATGCCGAGCTTGAAGAGGAAGGGCTGATCTATGCAGTTAAGGGCAAAGGGAACTATGTCAGTGCTGCGGTGGATACACCAGAGTCAGCTTCGGGTTGGACGCTGGACTGGAACAATCATGTTAGCGACTATGCAATCCAGGCAGAGCAATACGATCTGATGAAGCATGGTTCTGGTGCCGAACGTGGAGAA
This sequence comes from Paenibacillus tundrae, assembly GCF_036884255.1. NCBI lineage: Bacteria > Bacillati > Bacillota > Bacilli > Caryophanales > Paenibacillaceae > Paenibacillus > Paenibacillus tundrae. Next base: position 6,331,554 of record NZ_CP145605.1, read on the forward strand.
ATCTCGTTCACCAGCATTGCTCCAGATGAGAAGCTGTTCGATCTGCACAATGTGAAGAGGGCTTTCCTCGATCGGATGTCACTTGAAGGTGAAGTGCTCCTGAATTACGGATATGCTCAAGGATATCGTCCCCTTATGAAGTATCTACGGCAGTATATGGAGAACAAGGGTGTGGATCTGAGCGGCAAGGACATCCTCATAACGAATGGGTTCACGGAAGGATTCGACCTTGTGCTTGGTGCCCTTCGCAAAAAAAGCGGTAGAGCGTTATGTGAGAATCCCACCCACCACACGGCAATCAAAAACCTAAAGCTTCATAATTTTCACCTTACCGGCGTGGAAATGGAGCCAGATGGTCTTCATCTAGGGCAACTGGAACAGGAACTGATGAAGCACTCATATGATCTCGCTTATCTGGTACCTTCCTACCATAACCCAACGGGCATCGTCACATCACCCGCCAAACGGGCTGAAATTATTCGCTTAATGAATCAATATCACGTTCCCATGATCGAGGATGGGTTCAATGAAGAGCTTCGCTACTCTGGCTCACACGTCTCTCCCCTCATCGCCAGCATGGGCAAGGGTAATGGACTGGTGTATCTCGGTAGCTTCTCCAAGGTGCTCTTTCCAGGACTACGCGTCGGTTGGATCATCGCAGATGCTGCATTGATTGATTATCTGGAAAGTATGAAACGGGCTCGGAGCATTCATACCTCAACGCTGGATCAATCCTTGCTCTATCAGTATCTGAGCAATGGTAATTTCGATAAATATCTGAAGCGCGCTCGGGCCGAATATAAACGCAAATATGAGCTGGTTGTTCGCTGCTTGCGCCAGCATCTCCCCATGTGCCGTATTTCCGGCGAAGGGGGACTGCACTTATTTGTACAGTTTCCAGCAGCGTTTCGAACAAGGGATCTACTTGCTGCCTGCAAACTAAAAGGAGTCACCTTCACACCTGGAGATACCTTCTATCTGGAACCCGGACAGGGACTGAACACGATGCGTCTAGGCTTCTCCAGAGTGAGCGATGATAACATACGCAAAGGTATTCGGATCATAGGTGAGACGGCAAGAACGATGCAGTGATGCATGGTTTGGTTGAATGTAGTTGATAAAATTCGATGGATTGGAGAGGATTACGCATGAAGGTTGGCGTCATCATGGGTGGAACATCTTCGGAGCGGGATATTTCCCTGCTTACCGGACAGGAGATGATCACGCACCTGGATCCACAGAAGTATGAAGTTGTCCCCGTTGTCATCAATAACAAGCGGGAGCTCATTGAAAAGTCCGCAGGACTGGATATCGCGTTACTCGCTCTACATGGCAAATACGGTGAGGATGGCACCATTCAGGGCACCCTCGATTCACTAGGTATTCCCTATACAGGCTGTGGTGTGCTTGCAAGTAGTGTCTGCATGGATAAGGATATCTCCAAGCGAATTATGCAGCAAGCCGGTGTGCCCACGGTAGAATGGGTGCAAATCAGTGATCTGGAGGAGCTATCCTCCACAACCGTGACGCAGCTATCCTATCCTGTGGTCGTGAAGCCTAACTCTGGTGGCTCCAGCATTGGCACGCAGATTGTACGTGAACCCAGTGCACTTCGTGACGCTACTGAGGCAGCACTTGCTTGGGATGATACGGTGATGATCGAGCAATATATTGAGGGTGAAGAGATTACATGTGCAATACTGGATGGCACCATGCTGCCTGTCATCTCAATCCGGTCAAGCGGAGCGTTCTTCGACTACTCCTCCAAGTACGATGATGGCGGCGCCGAGGAACGCATTGTTCAATTACCTGCCGATATCCATAAACATGTGGAGGCTGCTGCATTAACCTGTTATCGCGTGTTAAAGTGCAGCGTCTATGCACGTGTGGACATGATTATCCGAGATGGCATGCCTTATGTGCTTGAGGTCAATACACTTCCTGGGCTCACTCGAAATAGTCTGTTGCCTAAGAGTGCAGACGCTGCCGGTATCTCTTTTGCCAAACTACTCGACTCCATTATTGAACTCTCACTGCAACAACGGCGAAAAGAGGCGAAGAGCGGATGAGTACAGATATTACGATAAGGCACAGCTCTCCGGATGATCTTCCAGATTTGGTCACTCTCATGGATCAGCTTGGGTATCCAACAACGTATGCAGATATGCTAGAGCGCTATACCTATCTTGCTTCAGATCCTAGTTATACGACACTGGTGGCGGAGTTACACGGGCGAGCAGTAGGTATGATCGGATTGCAGACATTCTATATGTATGAGCAAAGTGGTCGCCATTGTCGCATTGCAGCTCTGGTCATTCATAAGCAATATAGAGGCTCCGGTATCGGCCGACAACTCATTCAAGCTGCGGAACATTGGGCATCTGCTCAGGGTATCGAAACAGTTTCTCTGAACAGCGGCAATCGACCAGAGCGCCAGGTTGCTCATGAGTTTTATGCACAGATGGGTTATACGGCTGGGAGCACTGGATTTAGCAAAAGGCTTCAAATGTTACAACACACGTAAGTGTATCGTTCATTTTTTGAATAATAAAAAAAAGACCTTCCCCCATTATTACTGGAGAAGGTCTTTTGCTTCTTAACACTTATGGACGTACGATGTAAATCCAACCTGTTTCTTTTTCCTTGTCTACTGTTGCTCCCAGAGCTTCAGCTACAAAGCGAAGTGGAACATAGGTTGTGCCGTTTTTGTTCACATAAGCTGGGTGAGTTAGGTTGACTTCCTCACCTGCGACGATGGCTTGGTTAGAGCCTACTGTCAGTACAATTTCGTTGCCTGTGATATCGTCAATAACAACGATCTTATCAGAACCTTTTGTCCATTTTACCTCCGCATCCAATTCCTCAGACAAGTAACGAAGCGGGACAAATGTTATATTTTTCTCAGTCACGACACCAAAGTACTCATCCTCTGGCATCAACATCACATGTTTATTCGTAATGCTCATTTCATCCTTTAACAACTGATACATCACTGAATTTGAATCGAAATTACGCAGCATGGTACCTGGAGTGATCTCTGTTGTCATAATATCGAGTACGCCCGCAGATGTATCTACTGCATCCACAGTCACGTCGCCGCCAATATTCCACTGCTCACTGTCCCCTGATACGGTCACAGATTGAAGTGGCAGGTCTTGGGATGCTGGCAATGCTACCTTCATCTCAAAATTCTGTTTACGAACATCGAGTTTGCTGTCTAGGAAGTAGTCGAGTACCAGCTTGGTTTCTGTACCAAACACCGTTTTCAGCTCAGGCGTCTCGGTCAACAGCTTATCCAGCTCCTGATCATAACTCACCAGAATCTCGTCGAGACCTGTCTTCACCATCGCGTACATGGAAGCAACAGCAACTTCCTTGGATTCAGGAATCATTGCATTCAAATCAACGCCATCGGTAGGCTCTGTCAGATTCACGGCTGCGATAATCGGAACGATCACATCATACAGATCACCAATCAGGTCTTTCAGGCCTTGCTCATCCTTCGCTACACTTTCCAAGAACGGCTTCACCATTGCGAGCAATTCCTCACCGGTAATCTCCATGTGCAATTTCGAGAGACTTAGCGTTTCACCGTTTACGGACTCCTGCACGGGTGTTACCGAAATGTTTTTGGGATTAGACAGATGCTTCATTACAAAAGAAAGCAATTTAGGAGAAAGCTCTTCAATCTGCTTCTCAAGTGCCTCCGTATCGATCATGAGCAGGTCATCCTGTCCCTCAAGTGACTCCAGAGATATGTAAAGAGGCTTCTGTGCTCCTTCCATATCAATCACCATTTCCTTCTCGTTCATGGAGAGATGGAAAGGCAACTTCTTCCCATGAAAACCAACTGCACCTTCGACGGATGCAGTGCTTGTGTCTTTCACTTTGGCATCACTAATATCTAGAGAAATAGAGTTAATAAGCTCAATCATTTCAAGGTCTTTAGCAGTTGCCAGCTCTGTTGCTGGTTCAATGTTAATTTTCAGTGATTGTTTGGATTCAACGGACTTCACCGTTGTGCTCTGAGCCATTGCTTTGCTAATATCAACCCCGCCTACAGCCTGACATCCCGTAAGCGCAACCATCATTAAAACAAGCGGCACGGCGATCCATTTAGCTAACCTTCGATTCTTAATATGATCTCCTCCTTCGAATAATACGGTTCACTCCTATTATGAAGGCTATAGGTAATTGTTGTAAACCAGATTAACAAAAAAATGCCAAAAAGACCGGAAGAGATTTCCGATCTTTGTCACAATACTATATATCAGATAAGCTCTTCACTTATGCTCCAGAGTTCTCATCGCTACCGCTGGTCGACTCTTCGTCTTCTGCAGTTACAGGCGTTTCGAATTGATCCGGTTCATCATCTTGAATGGCTTTGTTCTCTTCGTTCTCAGCATTCTGGTTCTGTTCTTGTGTCATATCCTATTCCCTCTCTTCTACCGGATTTGTAGGTTAAGGCGTAAGCCTTATTTCTATCAATAACCCGAATATAGGCGGGTCAAACAGGTTACAGCTTCGCACCTAGAAAATATAAAAGACTATCCCGTTTCCGCTCCCAGCCGTCGCTTGGTATAATGCCTGAACCTCATCCAAGGTCTGAATGATCTCTTGAAATGTTGCCTCTTCATCCCAGCCTTCCATCACAGGATAGACGTCTTTATCCATCATGTCCTGTAAGCTGAAACGCGCCTTCAATTCATCGCGATCCAGTTGCTCCATCGCCATATAGGCTTCCAATACCTGTTCGTTCGTAAGTAGAAACAGATCCATATCCGAGTAATTCCCCAGATATTGCTCACCTGCAAGCGGCACCACGTAACCGAGAGGTGGCTCACCTTCTGCCATTTTCCCCGTCAACGTGAACTGCAACATCTGCCACACTTTATCAATATCAAGATCGACGGGGCAATCGTGTACACTGACTTCTCCCGCCTTGATGGATTCAACTAATTCGTCGGTAACCACAACATATCTGCCGGACATTCCCATAGCATTATCCCTCCTGAACGATGATTGCTCTTGTCCACCATTAACCTCGGTTCAGACACAAGAATCGGGATAATGAGCTATATGATGAATCAGTTCCTCGGAAATCTCCCATTGGAACACAGACGTTAATACAGGATCTCGGAAAAAGGAACGCACTGCTGCCATATTCAGCTCAGCCGAATAATCTTGGAAAACCAATGCTCTATGTGCTCCCCATCCCGTTTGCACATCTAATACTTGAGCAGGTGAAGACTTATCAAAGTTAAAATCCTTCAGTCGTATCTTTCCAATACAATTCGCGTGATTTCTAGTTGTTATATGAATCTCAGAATGTTCGAGATCATATACCAAAGAATAAACGGTGTCTGGACGGCTAGAGGAACCTAGCAGATCAAAAAGCTTCATTACGTTTCCAGCGTTTAGCATAGGACTCGTACTAGCAAGAGCGTCGTTGACCGTTTGGAGACGCTCCATCGAATTCCGCTCATAATCCGTCATAGATGCCCACTCACTCTGTCCTGCCTTCAAATCATGAATTGCATCACCGTAAGCTGTATTGGTAATCACAGCAAACGGTAACGGTCTGCGGTGCACAAACATCTGACCACTAATAAATTCAACGATGGCGTAATCTCCGCTACGATCCGCAATTAAATAATGCAGTTGAGATGTAGCCTGGGCTATGCGAATATTTTCAACACATTTCAACGCTTCCTGAACCGTACGGCTAGTATCCAGAAGATACTGTATCCACTGCAACTCACTTATTGCAGGACGCTCATCAACTGTTGGATATTCACTTGACCAAAGTGTTGTTTGTTCAACAACAAGACCCGCTTCATTTATTCCCCCATTCGGATTCTCTTTGCCTACCTGAGAGATAGCAAGACTGCCATAGACGGAGATCCAAGTTGCAGGAATTGAGGGCGGTGGCATCAAGGCTGTTTTGCTTAGTCCTCGTTGATTTGTAAACAGATAGACACCATCGTAGATAACATCCTGGTTTTTGCATACCCAAGTTGTTCCCTGTAATTGCAGTGTGAAAGCCGTGCTCATTCCTTATCCTCCTCTCGTAGTAAACGTGCATCTCCAATAGCTGAGTTGCTTAATCTATTTACCAATTGCTCGTACTCCTGAAGTAACTGTTCATCCGCTTGGTTAACAGCTGCTGTAAACTGAGTGATTAAGGCCTGTTTTCGTTTCTCCTCCTGTAGCTGAATGAGCTTTTGTCTAAGTGCCTCTTGTTCAGTTACGTCTCCCTCCTGCTCAAGCTGCTTCTTGATATAAATCATCTGTACCTGTACTTTGTTCTCTGGAGTGAGATCCCGTAAATAGTTTGTCTCATATACGAGTACTGAAGAGTCTATTTGAAAAAATTGTGCAACTTGCTGTAGTCGATCTTGTGGGACTGGACGTCGTTTTTTGACCCAATCATTGAATTGTTGAGGCGTCATTCCGATTGTTTTACACAACTCGGTGTAAGATAACTGATGGACAAGCGCCAAGTATTGCAGAACCGTCATTGATGCCATATTCACTCGACTCATATTACTCCCCCGTTGACGTATTTTATGTCACTTTCTTATTCTCATTATACAAACGACATATTATATGTCAATTAATCTTTTTCATAAATTATATTCGCGGGTATAACGTTATCAATGAATAACTAAACAGAGTAGTCTTCCCCAAGGTGAGAGCAAGCCCTAATCCAAACTATGAAGGAGGATGACAAGCAGATGAAAAAGTTCGATTACGATCTGAATTACAAGGAGCTTGACCTGCGCAAGCAACCTGAACTGTATACCGTAGGACGCGGAGAGCAAGGTGTACTCATGGTTGAACCATACAAAAGCGAGATCCTTCCGCATTGGCGGTTCAAAACACCAGAGATTGCAACCGAATCCTCGCAGAAGATCTATGCGCTCTTTTTGGAGTATAAAGAACAAGGAGATTTTGTGGGGATGGACATGGCTCGCAAGTTCCTTCAGATGGGGTACACCCGAGCCAGAAGATATACCAACCATAAAGGTGGACGCAAGTATTCGAAGGAAGATGGCTCCATTCTGCCGTATCAGAACGATAAGGTAAAAGCAGAGGCCGCAGCTATTTTCAAAGCACAATGGGAGATTGCCAAGTCTGATTCCGATTATGTGCAAATGAAGAAGGAGCACCGGGAAAACTACGAACAAGCCGACGAGTAGCCACCTGCCCCTATGTGGGATGTGATGCACTAACATGCCATGGATTCATATTGAGTCTAACGAAGATGGGGCGTACAATGGGTCATAACAATATAGAATGAACTCAACAAGTAGCGAACTGACGTAGCAAACAATTGTACAGTTTCTCAAGCTTGCCTCATTCTTGGAAACAGGTGATGGAATGATCGTATGGATTGCCGGGATCGCGGGAATCATTCTTCAAATTCTCTGCGCTGCCGCGTCTGGCACAGGGCTAGTTGTGGGATTTATATTTTTTCTGATCGGCTTCGGTGGCATGAAACGTGAAAATCAAACAGCGATCAAGCTATGGCTGAGTAAAGATACGATGATGATTATAGGTACTATGCTGGTGGTACTTATTTTCTTCCTCATTGCATATTGGAATGTGAGATTAATGGGTGACACGTTGTTCCCAGGTCTGTTGGGATCACCGGTGCGAGATATTTCAGGCAAACAACTGCTCATCGCAGGTATCGCGAGTGCTAGCTGGACACTTCTTATGCTGTACTGGCTGTTACCCACCGTATTCGACTTCAAAGGACTGGGTCTTAAACCGCAATTGATTGCATTATGTGCGTCTGCGCTTAGCATCTTATTTGCGGCATTGCATATGGATTAATGGATTTAGTTGGTTTGTGCACCGCATGCAAACAAAAACAAGGAGCAGACTCACCGCACCGTACGGAAGAATCTGCTCCTTGTTTTATGCTCTATCATCTATCTAACTTTAAGCTTATCTCAATAATACCTCATAGCTATCTGACTATTAGTTATTCTCGCCGTTCTCCGCTTCCCAACGTGCAATTTCCTTGCGTACGATTGGAGCAACCTCTTTACCCAACAGCTCAATCGCACGCATAACCTCATTATGCGGCATTGTGCCGAGTGGGGTGTGCAGCATGAAGCGAGTGATGCCCACTTCTTTGCGCAGGTAGATGATTTTCTGAGCTACGGTTTCCACGTCGCCCACGTACAATGCGCCTTCCAGACTACGCGCCGCATCAAACGTTGCCCGGCTGTAATGCCCCCAGCCACGTTCGCGTCCCAGCATGTTCATCACCGCTTGTGCTGGTGGGAAGAATTTCTCTACCGCTTCATCCATCGTATCTGCAATAAAGCCATGAGAGTGAGAAGCAACAGTCAGTTTCGATGCGTCATGCCCTGCATGAGCAGCTGCCTTCTTGTACAGCTGTACCAATGGTGCGAATTGCACTGGACGACCACCAATAATAGCAAGCACCAGTGGTAAGCCGAGCAGCCCTGCACGAACAACGGATTCTTGGTTACCGCCACTGCCGATCCATACCGGTAGTTTCTCCTGTACCGGGCGTGGATAGATGCCCAGGTTGTTGAAGGAAGGACGGTGTTTGCCTTCCCAGGTTACTTTTTCCGAATCGCGCAATTTCAGCAATAGATCCAGTTTCTCGTCAAACAACTCGTCGTAATCGTTCAGATCATAACCGAACAATGGGAAGGATTCGATAAATGATCCCCGTCCAGCCATAATCTCTGCACGACCATTCGAAATGCCGTCCAGTGTTGCAAAATCCTGAAATACCCGTACCGGATCATCCGATGATAATACCGTTACTGCACTTGTCAGCCGAATGTTCTTCGTCTGTGAAGCTGCTGCTGCCAAAATAACAGCAGGTGATGAAGCGGCATAATCAACACGATGGTGTTCACCTACGCCGTATACATCCAGTCCCACCTCATCTGCCAACACAATTTCCTCAACTACGTCGCGAATCCGCTGTGCATGACTGATTAATTCTCCTGTATTTACATCCGGGTTCGTCTCCACAAATGTACTGATTCCGATTTCCATGGTCTGTTCCTCCCTGTTATGAAGCGATCCGTCATCTATCTAACCTATTGTAAGTAGATCACCTTTTGTAATATGTCTTAATATTGAACTATTTTGAGAAAAAAAACAAGTACCCTCTGTCTCCAGCGGGCACTTTTCTTATTTTTTCTATATTCATAGCTTGCTTATACGTATTTCCAACGTTAATTGGGTTCTACTTTTTCCTCCCGATGTACAACAGATGTGAAGAGATGCCCAAGATCGACGGGTCTTTCGCCGCTTCAATCATATAACCGATCAGTTCATCATATTCGCCGCGATCCCGCCAGTATTGTTGCTGCTCATCTGTGAGCATGGCACCTAGGCTGGATGAACCAATTAACGCTTCTGTCGCGAAGCCATGCTGTTCCAAGAACGGGGTGACCTCCTGAATGTTGAAGTAGTAGGCTCCCGTAAATCGTCCCTTATCCTGATGATCGAATATTCCCTTTTCTACAAAAGAACGGATCGCTCCCATATGATCGTTCGGCCTCCATTGCTGCGGTGAGCGTAGCGAATTAATACTCATGCGCATTCGGCTTTGCATCGCGATGTACACCACGCCTCCCCGTTTGGTCACCCGATGCAACTCCTGTACAGCCGCCGCTCGCTCCGCCTCGGTCTGTAGATGATATAATGGCCCCAGCATGAGAGATGCATCATAAGTTTCGTCCGCGATACCTGAGAGCGAAGTTGCATCCAGCACATGGAATCCATCAAATTGCTGCATCAAGCCGAGCTCCTGCGCCTTCTGCTGTGCAATATCCACCGATACTGGTGTCAGATCAGACAAAGTAACGCGATACCCCAACTTAGCCAGCTCCATGGCATATTTCCCTGGCCCAGCACCATTATCGAGAATACAACCGCCAGCCGGAAGATGCTCCTTGATGTAATGCATATTGACGATGAATTCAAACGGTTCTCGTTCCAGCCTTCCCCACTCATCGAAACCTGAATAGTAATCAATAATACGCTCTCTCTTCATCCCTTAGCCACCTACCCTTTTCTGAATATATAGGTCAAAGAAAAGCAAAAAACCTGCCGCCTCAGCTAAGAGGCGACAGGTTAGACCTTCGCGGTACCACTCTTCTTCATCCATGACAGGATGCACCGAATACATATGAATCTGTCATAGAATCTCAGCATCTGATCACGGTGATGAACCGTCAGGATCTACAGTTAGCTTGGCTGTACGCTAAGATCCATAGCCTTAGCATGACCCTAGCCTGTGCCTAAGCATGGACATAAACTGCTTACACACCCTTCGATCCTGCCACTCACAGGCGAGTTGGGAACGGGCTGGACTGCCTCACACCACTTGCGACAGTTCTCTGAGACCAACCATAATCCTTAGTACTCCTGATCATCGTGTTTATCGTTTAGACCATTAAATTCTAGCCAGTATAATTCAACCATATATTTCCTGTCAATGTTTTTTCGTTCTCTCTTGCAACTGAACTGATACTTTGCGTTCAGGCTCCTCTGTGCTATACGCCCAAGGGTATACGGTTGCCGTATCGGATGTGTATTGCTTGTATTGATCAATGCCCTTGTTATCGCCATAACCGGAGAATTGAACCTTGGACATTTTGCCGTAGTTTCGTTTTCCGTTCTCGATCATATATGTCTGATTCACCCCGCCAAACTGAGGATCGTCGCTGTATCGCTCCACGTATAGATCCCCGTCTTTGCGATAATATGTCCAATGAACAACGTAACCCCCGAGCACGGTATCCAATTGTTGTGGCTTCTCACTGATCTGTGTCAACGTAACTGGCTCAAACTCACCGTGGAATCGGTTGATTTTGTGACTGGCGATCAAGGTGATCGGGGTGTCCTGATTCACTTCCATACCCGGCGTTATTTCAAAACGAAGCTCCGTTTCATACTCCAGGCCACTGTTCATCAACCCACCGTGCAACGTCGCTCCCTCCACATCCAGTGTGTAATTCACATAGGGTAATGACATGTATTTCTCCTGGTGACTAATAATCACTCTGATCTGTGTAGGGGTAATAATAGCTTCTTTGATTAGCGCTCCTTCGAGCAGACCTTCCATAGGTAAATTCAGTGCTCTTGTACTCGTTCCACTGAGCATCTCCGTCTTATCCAACTGGATGTCGATGGTGAAGGCTTGATCCACCTGACTTTCCTGTCTATTATAAGCCAGCACATAGGATGCAGCCGATTGCTTCAACGTCTCTAGGCTATAGTACTGCTCTGCTGTGTATTCGCCATGATCGCCCGGTGTACCAAAGACACCTCCGGTGCTTTCCTTGATTACATTTCCATCATGATCGTAGATAATCACCTGTGGGAAGGCATAGTCACGAACCTCAGGTTGCCCAAAAGTCAGAGACGTCGACAACATCACCTGATTTTGCTTGTCATTGAACGCACTCACTTCTAACGTTCCCAGACCATCCTTATCGATGTTGAAGGTCTGCACATCCTTTTGCAACGGATCGATGGTAAGTGGAGCCTCTGTAGGAACTAACATCTGAATGCCGCCCACGGTAAAGTGAACATCTGCAAGCTTGCCTTGGGGTGTCCACTCGGTCTCAAAGTATCCCTTAAACTTGCTTTCATCTGAGTCATATACATGGTTATACCTGCCCTCAATCAGCTTGCCATCCTCGCCCTGAAGACCGATAGAGGAGAACTCGATGTTGTCGCCCGTATACTTCCCCGGATCAAGTGTATACAAGATGACAGTACGGTTATCATCTGTAAAAGCAGTATCCAGCGTCAACGTTACTCCGTCTAACGTCATCGACTGGTCAAGCTGCTGTCCAAGCTCCATCTGTAAAGCATGCTGAATCCCACTTCTGCCATCCAGAAGATCATCCCAGTTATAATGAACTGCGGCATATACTGGTGTTGCCAACAACACAACTGCGGCTGTTCCAACCAGGACCGTCTTCTTGAATTGTATACGTCGTCCTGCGTATTCCCTGGTTCCTGACACATGTAATGCGGGACAACGTTCTTGATCCTGGCTAATCTGATTCCACATTGCATCAAAATCAGGATAAGAGATATCTTTATCATTTTTCAGATGATGAGACAATAGATTTTCTGTACTTTTCACCATACACTTCCCCTTTCTGGTGGAGCTTTCTGGCCTTTTCCCATTTCTTTCGTAATAGCCGTAGCCCTTTATACACTCTGGATTTCACCGTTCCGATCGGCACTTCTAGAATCTCGGCAGCTTCTGACAAACTCAGTTCATTCACATACCGCAACAATATAGCTGAACGTATCTTCTCGGGTAATTCATGAATCCATTGTTTCCACGCTTCCGATTCCTCTAGTTGTTCCATTGCCTGATCTGCGGAATGAGCTGTGGTCTGCGCTGTGAGCATAAACTGCTTCTTCTCCCGCTCTTTAGCAGAGCGCTTCTTCTTCAGAAAGTTAAGACAATGGTTTACCGTGATTCTCATCAACCACGTCTTCATATATTCAACCTTTCTCCAGTCCTGCCGAAATACGGTGATGAACACATCGTGGCACACGTCCTCCGCATCCTGCGCATGATGGAGCATGTAATAACAGGTGCGGTACACATCCTTGTTGTACATCTCGAACAATTCTTTATCGCTCACAATCCACCCTCCTTTCTGTACTTCTGCCTGCTTCAAATCTATAGACAAAGCCCTGCTTGGAAAGGTTCATTTTTTATTGACGTGTCTAATAACAAAAAAAGAACATTCAGTTCGCACAATATGCGAAATTGAACATTCTTTTACATACTACATCTTTCTTAGAGGTCGTTACTACGGCTCAGACTACCATATAACTAGATTTTCTTTACAAATTCGGACTTGAGCTTCATCGCACCTAGGCTATCGATTTTGCAATCAATATCATGATCTCCGTCGATCAGACGGATATTCTTCACCTTGGTGCCCTGCTTCACGACGAGTGAGCTGCCTTTCACCTTCAGGTCTTTGATGACCGTTACCGTATCACCATCATTCAGCACATTTCCGTTCGCATCCCGCACAACTTTGCTATCCTCTGTATTCTCGTTCTCAGCATCCAAAGACCATTCATGAGCACATTCTGGACAAACCAACAAGTTGCCGTCCTCGTAAGTGTACTCGGAATTACATTTCGGGCAATTAGGCAAATTCGACATATGTATTAAACTCTCCATTCTTAAAGTGCGTGTTCAAAAAGGGCGGTTTTCAGTACCGAGAAGATGGGATGAAGATAGAAATGGAGTAGCAGAGCGTAGGCAAAACTACGTGAGCAACGGACATTTCGGCTGAATCCCATATTCGACGCTGAGATGCCGACAGGCATCCTTCGTAATCAAAAGCGGACTTTTTGAACAACCTCTTATATTGGCTTCCTCGCAAGTATAAGGGATTAAGCTACAGTCTTCCACCTAGATATGCCTTATACCCAAAGTAAACTCACCGAATTTAAACCAAATTTAAGGTTCAATCATCCCTTACATTAAGGGTATCGCTTTAACATATAACTATCCAGCACAACATGCTGAGCAACAATTTTACGAAGCTTTCCCCATTGAGGGTCACATACACAGATCTATCTATATTACGTTATAAAGGAGTTCTCTCACATGTCTTCCTATGTATTTCCTGTACAGGCGGCATTGGCTATCTTTGTCGTCATGTCCATGTTCCTGCTTGTTCCGTGGCTGATCTACGGTTATCGCAAAGACGGCTTTTTTAGCTGGTCTCGCTTTCTCGTTAGCTTTTCGTTTATCTTCTACATTCTGGCTGCCTACTGTCTCGTTATCCTTCCTTTGCCATCCACACGAAACACCTGTGCGCAGCAAGCGGCTGATACGATCTATTACAACCTTGTCCCGTTCACGTTTGTGAAGGACATTATGCGAGAGACACCCATCGTATGGTCACAGCCCTCCACCTATCTCGGTATGATTCAGGGTAGAGCATTCTTGCAGGTTTTGTTTAATATTCTACTGCTTATGCCGCTGGGTGTTTACCTTCGGTACTTCTTACAAAAAAGATCTTACTGGAAAGTTGCCCTGTTCGGGGGATTCGGACTATCCCTATTCTTCGAACTAACGCAGCTCACGGGACTCTACGGTTATTACACCTGTCCTTACCGTCTGTTTGATGTGGATGATCTGTTAGCCAACACGTCAGGCGCGGTACTTGGATATCTCGTTGCTCCCATTCTACTGGCGCTGTTTCCTTCACGGGCAAGCATCCAGGCGAAAAGCGAACAGATTGTGGAGCAGAACCGCGTATATCCTGTGGCAAAATTGCTCGCAATAATGATTGATGGGATCGTGGTTGTATTTATCGCCAATGTGATGTCGATCTTCACCGATGCTAATGTAATCAACGATGTGTTGAACACCTCCATAGGTATGTTTATTGTATTGTTCTGTGTTCCATGGCTGCGAAACGGAGTAACTCCAGGCTCAGTCATCCTGAAGTTCCGTTATGTTAATCAACAAACGGGTGAACCTGCGTATACCTCTATATTCAAAAGGTTCATTGCACTCTACGTTCCGTGGCTGTCATTTGCAATCATTCGGTTAGTTAACGACTATGCCTTCCAAAATACGCATGACGGGCTGCTTCAGCCTTATCTAATCTGGCTGTCTGTCGGGATGGTTATCCTGTACATGATCGTTTCGTTGATCCTCATCATTCATGTACTCATGGTGCTGTTCTCTGGAGGCAAACGTTCCTTCTACTTTGACGAGGTATCCCATACACGCGCCTCTAGGAAATAGGTATTGTGTGTTCTATCCGAGCTAGTCTCCATCATGATGTATAACGAAAGGCGACTTCCATTCAATCGTACATGGAAGTCGCCTTTATTCTTGTTTCAACCTAGCTGCCCTGTAAATATGAGAATTCAAATATGCACCGCGGTGTTCATACCCTTGGGGAAAATAGGATAAAGAACTTCGTTATACCACGTTATATCCGTTATACCTTTATAGACCTAGTAACTCCCGCTTAGACGCTTCAGGATCATGCACAATTTCAATCTCATGGTTGAAAATTAACGTTGCGCGATCCTGTTTATATGCAGGCCAAGCTATGCCCGCCGTCTCTGGCTTACCGTGCTTGGCAAAGGAAATCCAGGCATCCTGTACCTTGAGTGCAAGCTCTGCTGCTGCCTCGTCCGGCTCGGCATTCATGAATTTCAATACAGGTAATGTATTGAACACGAAGAACATTTCAATACTGTGAATGGCTCTTTTTAACAATGGATGCTCTGGCATCACCCAATCGAAGCGATACATCCAGACGGGTGCGTGCTTTTGCTGAGCTGCCGCATACTGCAACGATGAGCGCCAGAAGAAGAGATCCGTCATCACCTGAGCTTGGCCATCCGCCGTTTTGGGATAACGATCTGCAATCGCCACACGGTTCTCCAGATCTGGTGCCATAAAGTCCACACCTTGTACCATATCAATCTCGGGTGAGAAAGGCACATGTGGCTGGATAAATAGCGCACCTTCATGCAGTGTTGTTCCAATTAATACCGGAATGTCCTGCGCGAAACCTACGTTCACCGCTTCAAGAGGAGCCTGGGGTAGGGTATTGCCATCCAGTACAGGCTGGAATAACAGAGCCATCCCAGCACCGATCTGCTGTTTAAGGGTCTGACCTGCTGCGATAATCTCCTCTGCCGAAATAGTTCTCAGTTTTTGCAGATTGTCTGGCTCAACGCCAAGAATCTTCAACATCCCCTCACGCATCGCAGATGCTTGTTCTGCAGTTATGAACTGTGAAGCTCCACTTTGCATGATGGCACGGTTAAACAATCCTTTAGCCGCAGGTATAGCCATTAGAGCTGCGATACTCATGCTACCTGCCGATTCTCCGAATACCGTAACATTGTTCGCATCCCCGCCAAACGTCGAGATATTGTCCTTCACCCACTGTAGAGCTGCCGCCTGATCAAGCAGACCTGCATTCGTTACATAGGACTCACCGAGTGGAGCCATATGCAGGAAACCGAGTGGTCCGAGTCGGTAGTTGATGGTGACAACGATAACATCGCCTCTATGAGCCAATTGTGTCCCATCGTACATCGGCTGACTGCCTGAGCCCGATACGAATGAGCCCCCATGAATCCATACCATAACCGGTAGAGGATTAGTGCTTTCTTTTTCCGGTGCCCAGATGTTCAGATATAGACTGTCTTCTGATTCCACTGGCCGTTGCCCACCTGTCCAATCTGATTCGTGGCGAGGCTGTATATTCTCAGGCCCAAATTGTGTAGCCTGTCTGATTCCATCCCATGATTCCGGTGGTACTGGCGCTTGAAAACGCAACTCCCCTACTGGCGGTTTGGCATACGGGATACCTTTCCACACACGTGTACCATGCAAAAGCTCGCCTTGAACTGTACCATACTTCGTTTCAACTTGAAGTTCTCTCATGCCGCTTCTACTTCCTCTCCATGGATAGGTTAAACTAACATATAAAAGATTTTTCAAAAAGTAAGCTTCTGAACACGCACTTGAAGTGATTCGCATGTGTATCTATTTGAGTATAAATCGTTGGCATACCCATTTACAACTTTACCCAATCTCCGCTATTCTACTACGTTTCACGTGGAACTTTCTTCTTCTAACTTGATCTCTCTGTCGACATGTCTTATGTGATAAACACACTTAATGAGTTCCAGATCATATGGAGTATAATCCCTGGGATCAGTGATTTTGTTTTATAAAAAATGTAGCCAAACACGAGTCCAAAAATGGACGTAGCTATAAAAACACCACCGTGCAGCATACCAAAGATCACCGAAGAGATGATTAATGCCCACCATGCTCCATATTTATTGGAAAGTGTCGTGAAGAGCAATCCTCTAAACAGCAGTTCCTCGAAGAACGGAATAATAAGACCAATGGCTATGACAGCAATGATCGTCTGAAACGTCACGGCTGAACGAAGATCACTCGATTCGAAGAGATGACGCTGACCCTCATTTGTTTCTATTCCAGTTCCTAAGATTAGCACTGAAGTTAGTGCCATCAATACGAACCCAGCGATGATATAGAAGGCAGCCGTTCTTATCTTTACTTTGGAGCATAGAGGATCACGTATGTATTCTCTGAACCTTGGATTAAGCGCAAGAAACCACGTATACGTTATGATTTGAAACAATATGAATACAAACGTTGAATCTACATTTTTCACGCCTAACATCTCTAATATTAAGGATGTAATGATAAAAAAGATTGCAGGCAGTAGCAGTATTAATCCTAGTTGTTTAATTACCTCTTTCAAACTGTAACTTCTGTCTAGCGGCATTCGTAAGTTTCACCTCTTTGTGATATACATCTAACCCTTAAAAGAAACACCTGATAAGATTAGGCTGATATGTATTAATATTAGGGGACGGTGCCCTTTCATTGATCTAACCTCCTTTCTCCGTAATTTCGAGGACTGACCGTGAGCACTATTGTCTTGGCGAGTCATACTGTGTGCATGCTTTCAGATGCAGCGTATCCAAGCTAAACCAATCCAACCTACACTGTACCAAAATAAGAATGGCATAATCTACCTAAAACTAAAAGAGCCACCCCTAAGGATGACCCCTTAACGTAAACTAACTCACCACATGTGAACTGCTTCTGCTCATCTATGATTGCCTCATGATTAATCTAATACTGGATAATGTACCGTAAACACCGCACCCTCAATCCATTCACCTGTCACGAAGTTCCTCCCCTTCACAACGACCCGATCCTTGTAAATCTCCACATGAAGTCCTTCGCTGCCCTCCAGATGTTCGTCCTGATCCGTCCAGAGATAACCAACAGAAGATGCGTTGAACATGGTTGGCATGTACCCTTCTCCATCGTACATTGTACGCTGTGCTTCAAGCTGCCAGTGCGTGTGTCCTGTGAAAAGAATAGCCTGCGGATACTGGGCTAGAACTGCTTTAAGCTCAGCATCCTGATTCACCCCGTACCATCCTTGTTCCTTCATTGATCCCGCTACCGTGTTCATGAGTGGCTGATGCAGGAACAGAAAGATCGGACGATCTGGCGTCGCATGCTCAGACAGCTTAAGCTCAAGCCATACCAATTGTTCGGCAGACAACTCGCAATCCTTCGGATGAGGTTGCTCTGTACCTAAGAAAATATAGTGATACCCGTTAATCCAATGATCGTGATAAGAACGTTTCATACCTGTAGTAATTTCAAAGTCATTCAACCGACGATGCCACAACTCAGCAATTGTAATCGGCTCAACCTCGGAAGGAACAGGCTTCCCATCTGATGAAACATGAGCAGGTACAGTATACAAACCGTGGGATAGCTGCTCAACCAGTGCAGCCGATTCAGCTCTCGTTTGTGTTATTGTTGGCTCCACATGTTTATCTTGCTCTAACAACTCCGCTACTTTGGCAGACGTCATTGCCATCAGAGGCAACGGAGGATCTTGAAATACGATAGCGCCAATATCATGATTTCCCACCGTATAGCGGATATCAGGCAAGTTCCCAGCGTGTTGCTTCAGTATGCGCTCTAGTTCACGATACTCGCCCGGCAGACCTCGATCCGTCACGTCACCAACATGCATAATGCCACTGCTTCCTTGACTGAAGGTCGCTATATCGGCCAAGGCCTGCTCCAAATGCCGGTTATGAATATGACCTGCATCATCTCGTACATGCGTATCCGTAATCACTTGAAAGCTGGCAAGAGGCAGCTCAGGCAACTGTTCTTTTTTCATCAGGAATCACTCCATTTCAGTCCAATAATGCCGATCAGAATAAAGCCAATCCATACCATAGAAGTCAACCGAAGACGTTCGCCAAAATAGTAATGACCCACAATACCAATAAGTGTAATACCCACGCCAGACCAGATCGCATAAGCCACCGCTAGAGGCATATATTTCACTGCGAAATTGAGGAACGTAAAGCTTGCTCCATAACAGACAAACATCATCACCGAAGGCCATAAACGAGAGAAGCCGTCCGATACTTTGAGCAAAATGGTGGCGCTCAGCTCCAGTCCAATGGCGAGGGCGAGCAGTACCCACCCCAGATACGTTTGAGCATTAGTCATTCGCCAAACCACCATTCAGAAGTTCATGAAATGACTGAATCGTCCGATCTGCGAGTGTAAGTCGCCCCGGTTCTCCAATTCCAATCTTATAAGCTGCACCAGCCGCGCGTGCCATCTCCATATCACCATCCGTATCACCGATAACCAAGACCTGCGATGCAGGTATACCTAACTTCACACAGGCGAGCGACACCATATCGGGAAAAGGCTTGCCACGATCCACGAGGTCCGTACCAATTACGACGTCAAAGAATGACTCCAACCCCATCCATTGCAGATGTTTAACTGCACTAGGGGTATCGTCTGCTGTCACAACCCCCATCACCACGCCTTGGTTACGGCATTGCTCTAAGAATGCACGAACACCTTGTAGTGGATATGCCGGACGATGAATCTCCATCGCCTCTTCTGCATGCGCTAGACAATCTCGCACCATGATCTTGGCTTCAGCCCAGCTCAATCCTGCTCGGTATCCATGCCAGGTCAACACGGCATATACTTCATCCATCGTCCCCATGGCGAGTGGTCCCCGTACATCATACCCATTCATACGTCCCTGCTCATCATGCACCGTACCCCAGATCTGTGGAATATCAGTGGCATCGATATGCATTTCTCTGGCAGCCAACCGTTCTCTGAAGTCATTAAGCACACAATCCGTCCAGAACCCCCACATCCTAGTAAAATCCAGTAGCGTTCCGTCTTTGTCAAACAGGACGGCTTGAATCGGATGGAGTGATCCACCTACATACGTCCCCTCTTGTAGCATCTGCTAAACTCCTTATCTACGATCGTAATGAACCGAAAGGGCGGTACATCTTGCATGTACCGCCCTCCCGGCTTGATTGCTTCTGTTATCAATATAATCCCCGTATCAATACTGATTAAGTTATTCTAGATCTATGGCTGAAAGGTAGCTTAGCTCAGCCTTACTTCGCGATACGATCAAGCTCTTTCTGAGCTTTCTCCTTCGCTTCCTTCAATGCCTCTGCGGCCGGAACGTTGTTGATCTGCACTTTATCTGCCGCACCCTTCAATGCATCATTGATCTTGCCGCCCGTTGGATCACGGAATGGAGCGGATGCATGAGCTGCTTGTTGAAGCGGTACTGTAATTTGTGGATTTTCCTCACTGAACTTCTTGAACTCTGGATCATCTTGAGCGGATTGACGAACTGCGATATAACCTGTGTTCATCGACCATGCAGCCGTGTTTTCAGTCTTAGAGAAGTACGTCAGCCATTTATATGCCGCTTGTTGTTGCTCAGGGCTTGCCGCTGCCGGGATACCTGCCAGAATCGCATTCGCAACTGGCTTACCTTCACCAATACCTTCCCAGCCTGGTTGTTGCATCGCAGCGACAATGCTGAAGTCTAGGTCACCTTGGTCACCACTGGAGCCGGTGTAACCTGCTGCTTTGTTTTTCATCACATTATCAATCGTTTTGTACCAATACTCCCAACCTTGACCACCATATTCGATGCCCATGATCTTATCTTCGTGAATCCATTTACGGAACAGATCCCATGTCTCGATCCACTCTGGGGAATCAACCATAACGGTCTTGCCATCCTCACTAAGAATTTGTCCACCTTTACCCATTACAGCATCAATCATATTGTCCCTACCCCACATAGGTTGCCAGCCATAGAAGGTGGTCTTGCCATTCTCTTGTTTGCTCATTTTCGCTGCTGCCTCAGCAAGTTTCTCCCATGAGGTCAGACTTGCCGGGTCGATTCCGTTCTCTTTGAGCGTATCCATACGGTAATACATGATTTGAGTTGTTCCATACATCGGCAAGAAGTATTGTTTTCCGTCCACTTCTCCTTGGTTCAGAAACGTTTGAATGAAGTCATCCTTTTGGAAATTCGTATCGGCTGCGATCATCTCATCCATCGGTGCATAGTAGCCTTTGCGCGCCCAGTCGATATTGGCACTCAGTACAGCCGCTGGAACCTTCTTGGAAGCAATCGCTGCTTGCAGCTTCTGTTCGGTCTCTGTGTAGTCTGCCTGTACAATTCCTTTGACAACAACTTCGTCCTGGGAAGCATTGAACGCATCAATCGTTTTCTTCATATTGTCACCCAGATTACCACCGAGACCATACCAGAACTCAATCTCTACCGGCGCCTTTGCCTGAGTGTCTGTTCCACTTGCAGCAGCCGTTGTATCGGACTCGGCTGGTGTCGATGATCCACAAGCTGTCAGTAGAGCAAAACTCGCTGCTAGTACGAGGGACATGCCACCCTTCCAGTTTGACCTCAGTCTGTTTTTCCATGTCATGTTAGCTTGACTCCATTTCATTGTTGTTCCTCCCGTTTAGGTGAAATGTGGTTAGTACGATTGATAACGTGTATCTAGGTGATGCAGGATGTTCGGTGATTCGTATCAGTTCTTGTTCACACCCGCCGTCATGTTGACACTCTGCATGATCGTTTTCTGGGTGAATAAGAAGAGAACAAGGAGTGGTGCGATGGTGAAGGCACTCGCAGCCATAATTTGCGGCCACGCCAGTCCATATGCCCCGCCTTCGACGAAGAAGCTTCTCAGACCAGCCGATACTAGCTGCAGATCAGGGTCTTTGGTGATCAGCATCGGCCAGAAATAATTGTTGTACTGTTCGATGAACGTAATCAGTACCATTACGGCGAAGCTTAATCGAACCAGTGGCGCGATAATTGTCCATAAGATTCGGAAATGTGATGCACCATCCAGCTGTCCGGCTTCTACCAATTCATGAGATACCTGCATGAACGCTTGGCGGATTAGGAAAATCGAGAACACACTCACACAGTTGGATACAATCAAGCCTGTGTAGGAGTCCAGCAAGTTAAGCTCGCTAAGCACCATGTAACTCGGTAGATACACAGCTGTACTCGGGATCATGTAACCCACCAGAATTAAGGATGTCAGTGTACCTTTGAGGCGGAATTTCATATGAGTCAGCGCATATGCCATCATACTGGAGTTAACGATCTGGAATAGACAGATCGCCAAGGCTACCCCAGTACTGTTCAAAATGTAACGAGCAAACGGTGCGGCATTCCACGCATCCACGTAATTGCTCCACAGGAATGTTTCCGGCCAGAAGGTCGGCGGAAATTGCCAGATCTCATCATTCGTTTTGAATCCGCTAATGACCATCCAATAGAAAGGAAAGGCTGTACCTAGTGCAATCATTGCTAATAACAGATAGCGAATCATTTTACTTATTTTCAGTTTTACGGACACATTCTGCATCTCCTTGCGCTTCATCCACTTCTGAGTCTTCTTGTTAGGCATCGTCATTGTCATTAGTAGTGCACCAAACGTCTGCCGAGCAGGAAGGATACTCCTGAGAGCAGTACGCAGATCAGAATAATTACAACGGCGATGGATGAAGCCTCACCTACATTGAAGGATTCAAATGCAGATTGGTAATACATATACAGCAACGTTCTCGTCGATCCCGCCGGCCCACCCTGCGTCATGACGTTAATCTGGTCGTAAGCCTGAAGAGACTGAATCGTCAGAATAATGGAGAGAAAGAACGTCGTTGGTGAGATCAGCGGCAGTGTAATACTTCGGAACTTATCCCAACTACCTGCCCCGTCAATGGAAGCCGCTTCGAGCAGATCAGATGGCAAGTTGCGCAGTGCAACCAGATAGAATACCATTGCCCAGCCAATCGACTTCCACAGGGTAACAATCAGCACGGCAACCAGTGCCCAGTTTGCGTCACGCAGCCATCCAATGGGAGATACTCCCGCCCAGCCCAGCATAAGATTAGCAAGCCCTACCTCTGGCTCGAAGATCCAAGACCATGCGATGGATACAGCAACCGTTGGCGTTACCCATGGCGAGAAGAGTAGTGTCCGGAAAACTCCGGTTGATTTGATCTTGCTATTCATAAGCATTGCCAGTGCTAATCCACCAACGATGGTTGGAATGACACTTCCTAACCCGAATAACAACGTAACCTTCAAGGATTGATAGAATTCAGAGTTGGTCAGCAGATAGCTGTAATTGTCTAAACCAACGAATAACTTGTCTGGGCTCATGAAGTCCCAATCGGTGAAACTGAGATAAACGATATATCCGAGAGGCCCTAGCCAGAAAACCAGCAACGGAATTAGAGCCGGCAACGTGAAGAATACCGCTTCAGACTCCCTCCATAGCTTTAATCGCAATTCCCCCAACTCCTTATGTTCAATTTTTCTTTAATCTTTTAGAAAAGTTTGGCATGAAACCATTGTTTATTTATTCTGTACAAAAATGATTGTACACTCGTATTGAAAAATCTATTTCAGGGTTATGTTAAAAATGGGACGGGTCATGTAAAA